>NZ_RAWP01000039.1:0-79680 GCF_003668935.1 Corallococcus sp. AB032C
CCCTCCCCGTCCCGGAGGAGCTGCGCGAACCCGCGCCGGCCCCGAAGACGCCCGAGCCCAAGCCGAAGAAGGAGAAGCGCCGCCGCACGGGGTGAGTCCCGCGGCATCCCGTTTCCGGGAAAGACCCGGTAGGCTGAGGGCGCCATGCAGGCGTGCCCCTTCTGCCAGACGACGATGCGCAACACCTACGCCCGGGGGCTGGTGCGCGACGAGTGCGGAGCCTGCGGGGCCGCCTGGTTCGAGGAGGAGATGCTGGCGCGCGTCGTCGGCGCGCCCACGCTGACGGCCGTCTTCGAACAGGCGAAGGGCAAACCCGGGCGCTGCAAGGGCTGTGAGGCCTCGCTCCAGTACGTCCCGGGCTGTCCGTCCTGCGGGCGTCAGGCGCCCACCTGCCCCACGTGCGGCAGCGCGCCACTGTCCATGGTGGAGCTGCGGGACGTGGCGGTGGACGTCTGCACGAAGTGCCGGGGTGTGGCCCTGGACGCGGAGGAGCTGGCCCGGCTCCAGAAGACCGCGGAGCCGGAAGCCCGCCATGAGCCACAGCCCATCGCCGCTGACTTCGAGCACGAGTACGACCCCAAGCGAAGCCTGAGCCTGTTGCCCAAGGTGCGCGTGGGTGACGAGCCGGCCTGCGTGACGTGTGGCCGGCGGATGGACGTGCGCTACGGGTTCGTCTGGGAGGAGCGGCTGTACTGTGGAAGCTGCGCGCCGGATGGCTCCGCGCCGTACACGGACGAGCTGACCAAGGCCCAGCCCAGCGAAACCTACGGCCGCCGGGCCCGGCACCTGAACAACAGCGCCGCCGAATCCGCCGTCGTGTGGCTCCTGTCGAAGATCTTCAAATAGCCGCTGTAGCAATTCAGGTTACAAATCCGCGTCTCGCACGACGCATTTGTCACGTTGAAAATTTCACCCAGAATATTGCACCCTGTCTGGATGAAATTGATCTGTCTCATCGTGGCCGCGCTCGCTTCAATCCCATTACACGCAAGCGCCGGGGAGGCCATCGACATCAAGCTCACGTCCAAGGTGGCGAAGTTTCCGGCGGACGCGCCCGTGGACCTCGCGGTCACGTTCACGAACGTATCGAAGGAGCCGGTGCGGATCCTCGGCTACCAGACGCCTGTCGGGGATGGCATCCAGGCGGACATCCTCACCGTCTCCCTGGAGCGCAAGCCGGTGGACTACATCGGCCGGCTCTACAGGCGCGACGCGCCCGCGGACAGCGACTACCTCACGCTGAAGCCGGGAGAGAGCATCTCGGGCATCGCCTCGCTCTGGGACAACTACGACCTCTCCGTCTCGGGCACCTACGCGGTCCAGTTCAAGACCGAACTCCTGGACGGACGAATGCGCCAGGGGACGGCGGTCTCCAACGTCGTCTTCCTCGACATCGAGGGTCGCGAGCCGCCCCTGGATCCGGACGACCTGGACGACGAGCCGCAGACCAAGATCGTCAATGGCAGCAACGAGAAGTGGAAGCAGTGCAACAGCTCGCAGAAGAACGCGCTGATCGACGCCCGGCAGCACGCCCTCAACTACGCGAACGACTCCTATGACTACCTGGTGGCGGGGAACCCGGTGACTCGCTACACCCAATGGTTCGGCGCCTACGACAGCTCTCGTTACAGCACCGTCCGTGAGAACTTCCGGAAGATTCGGAACGCCGTGGACAACGAGACGTTCAAGTTCTACTGCGATTGCAACCAAAGCAACGCCTACGCCTACGTCAAGCCCCGGAAGGAATACAAGATCCACCTGTGCTCCGGATTCTGGCCCGCGCCGATGACGGGTGCGGGCTCCAAGGCAGACACCCTGATTCATGAAGTCAGCCATTTCCGGGTCGTGGCGAAGACGGATGACGTCCAGTACGGCTACTCCGCCAACCTGGCGCTCGCGAGCAGCGATCCCAGCAGCGCCATCCGCAACGCGGACTCGTACGCGTTCTTCTCAGCAGCCACGCCCTACAACCCCTACAACCCCTGCGCGCCGAAGGTCACGTCGCACACGGGCGCGCCCCTCACCGCGAGCTGGGACGGGGCGAACTGCCTCGTGATGAACGTGCCCTCCGGGCTGACGGCGTTCGTCCACAACAACGCCTACTACGTCAACGCGCTGCCCGGCACCTACTGCCCGGCGCCCTCCGGCTGGGACACGGCGAACTGCTACATCCTCCCCTACCCGTCCTGGAGCACCAGCTACTTCGTCTGGTCCGGGAACCTCTACCTGACGCCCGGCCCCGGCAACGCGTGCCCCGCGCCGTCGACGTTCGACGGTGCCAACTGCTTCGTCATGCCGCTGCCCTGGGGTTCGACGCCGTTCAAGTGGGCGAACAACCTCTACATCACGCCGACTCCCCACTGCGTCATCGGCGGTTATGACGGCGCGCACTGCCTGGTGGGCACGGCTCCCGCCAGCCGGACCGCCTACCTCTGGGGCTCGTCCTTCTATTACGGCCACTGAGGGCGAACGGACACCGTGTCATGACGGATTGTCATTGCTGGCACCGCGATTCCTGACACGAGGTCCCTGACCGGGCGTCAGCGCCCCCCGCGCTCCCTCTGGGGAGCCGCTGGCCCCTGACTTGCTCAAGGCCTCCCTGTTCCAAACAGGGAGGCCTTCGTCATGAATGGTGAAATGCAGCGGCCCACTCAGGGCCTGTTCGTCCTGCTTGTCTTTTCGTGTGCCCTGACGGTCGCGCTGATCGCGAATCAGGTGACCAGCGCCTTCGTGCTGCCAGGCATCCGCGACACCTGGGCCGCGGCGCAGGTGCCATCCCATGAGCCTCCCGCGACGGCGCTGGATGAGACGCGCCTGGCGCAACTGACGGGGCTTTCATTCGTCACCGGCGTGGAGGTGGCTCCAGAGCGGCCGCCGGACCTCCACCGGAGCACGCTGGCCATCCGGCTGCTGGGCACCCTGGTGGCTCAGGATCCCCGGTGGTCCATGGCCTCCATCCATGAGCTGCCGGCCGGCAGCGCGCACAGCCTGATGGTCAGTGACATCATCCAGGGGGCGCGGGTCTTCGCCATCGAGCGGGAGCGCATCCTGCTGCTGGTGGACGGGCGGCTCGAATACGTCGACGGATTCGGGAGCGTGCCGCCCGTCGCGGTGAACGCCCATCCGGGGGCCGCGCAGCCCGGAGGTTCCGGCCTGGGCCGCGGCATCCGGGAGACGGGGCCAGACACCTACACCGTGCCCCGCGAGGACGTCACCGAAGCGCTCACGCACCTGCCCGAGCTGTCGATGCAGGCCCGGGTGGTGCCCGCCTTCAAGGACGGCCGCCCCGTGGGCTTCAAGCTGTTCTCCATCCGCGAGGAGTCGTTCTACTCACGGATGGGGCTGCGCAATGGAGACGTGCTCCAGCGCATCAACGGCCTGGACCTGGACAGCCCCGACAAGGCGCTGGAGGCCTTCACGAAGCTGCGGGACGCCCGGCGCATCGAGCTGCAAATCGAGCGCGGCGGCGCCCCGGTCCGGAAGACCTTCGACGTCCAGTAGGCCCCTTACGCCTGCGCCGCCGCCAGCTTCTCCTGCGCGGCCTCCCAGCGGGCATAGAGGTCCTCCAGCTCCTCCTTGCCCGTGCGGTGCGCGTCCATCAGCGGCTTCGCCCGGGCGAAGTCGTTGTAGAGGACCGGGTCCGCCAGCTGCCCCTCGCGCTCCTTCTGCTCGGCCTCCACCTTCGCGATGCGCTCTTCCAGCTTCGCGATCTCCTTCTTGATGGGGCCCTCCACCACGGAGCGCCGCTGACGGGCCTCCGCCTCCTGGCGCTTGCGGTCCTTCTCCGACACCGGGCCCGCACCCGCCGCCCCGCCCTTCCCGCTCGCCGCGCCCGTGTCCGCGCCCTCCGCCGTCAAGCGCAGCTGCTCCTGGTGGTAGAGGTACTCGTCCAGGTTGCCCGCGTGCGACGTGAGCTTGCCGTCCGCCACCTCCCAGACGTGCGTGCACAGGTTGTTGATGAAGCTGCGGTTGTGGCTCACGAACAGCAGCGTGCCGCCGTACAGCTTCAACGCCTCAATCAGCATCTCCGACGAGTCCAGGTCCAGGTGGTTCGTCGGCTCGTCCATCAGGAGGAAGTTGGACGGCACCAGCAGCAGCTTCGCCAGCGCCACGCGGGCCCGCTCGCCACCGCTCAGCACGCCAATGGGCTTGTCCACGTCGTCGCCGCTGAAGAGGAACGCGCCCAACACGCCGCGCACGTAGCTCTCCGGCTTGTCCTCGGCCAGGGGCCGCACCTCTTCGATGATGGTGTTGCGGCGGTCCAGCTTGTCCGCGTGGTGCTGCGCGTAATAGCCCACCACCACGTTGTGCCCCACCGTCACCTTGCCGCTGTCCGGCGCCAGCTCTCCCGCCACCATCTTGAGCAGCGTCGTCTTGCCCGCCCCGTTGGCGCCCACTACAGCGATGCGCTGGCCGCGCTCCAGCCGCGCGTTCAGCCCGTCATAGACGGTGAGCGGGCCGTAGCGCTTGGTGATGTCCTCCATCAACACCACGTCCCGGCCGCTGCGCTCCACTTCCGGGAAGCGGAACTTCATCGTCTGGCGCTCTTCCAGGACCTGGACCTTCTCCAGCTTGGCCAGCATCTTCGCGCGGCTCTGCGCCTGCTTCGCCTTGGTGGCCTTCGCGCCGAACCGGTCGATGAAGCCCTGCAGCTCCGAGCGGCGCTGCTCCACCTTCTCGGCCCGCGCCTGCAGGAGCACCATCTCCTCCGCGCGCTGGCGCTTGTAGTCCTCGTAGTTGCCGGAGTACTCGCGCACGCCCTCCATCTCCAGCGACACCACCCGGTTGATCTGCCGGTTGAGGAAGTCTCGGTCGTGGGAGATGAGCACCATCGCCTTGTTGGAGCGGCGCAGGAACCCGTCGAACCACGCGAGCGTGGGCACGTCCAGGTGGTTCGTGGGCTCGTCCAACAGCAGCAGGTCCGGGTCCTGGAGGAGCAGTCCCGCCAGCGCCGCGCGCATGCGCCAGCCGCCGGACAGCGCCTGGGTGGGCTTGGACAGGTCCGCGTCCTTGAAGCCCAGGCCCTTGAGGATTCGCTCGGCGTGGTGCCGGCCGTAGCGGTTCTCGAAGTCGTCCAGCTCCGCGTGGAGGTCCGCCAGCGTCTGGGCCAGCTCCAGCTGCTCCTCCTCGTCCGAGCTGCCGGCGAGCGCCGCCTCCGTGTCCTTCAGCCGGACCTCCAGCGAGTCCCGGCCGGGGACGGTGCTCATGACCGCCTCCACCACCGTGCCTTCTGGCAGGCCGGCGATTTCCTGGGGCAGGTAGCCCGCCCGGGCCCGGCGGCTGTACTGGACGGTACCCCCGTCCGGCAGGCTTGCCCCGGCGATGATCTTCATGAGGGACGACTTTCCCGTCCCGTTGGCCCCCACCAGGCCCACCCGGTCCCTGGGACCGAGGGTGAAATTGTCCTCGTCGAAGAGGACCTTCTTTCCGTAGGCGAGGCTGATGTCCTGGGCGATGACGAGGCTCATGGCGGAGGGGGGAGATAACAGCCCGAAAGCCCTTCGGGAACGGTTCTGATGCCTGCTTGACTGCCCAGGGGGCACATCTCCCCGGTTGGGCGGAAGGCGGGGCTTGCCTATACTCCCGGCACCCATGGCCGCCCCCTGTCCCCACTGCGGTAGTACCGAAGGTCAAGATCACCTGTGCACGGCGCAGAGCCTCCAGCTCCTGGGCCAGGTGCTGGACGGCCGCTACAAGATTGAAAGCGTCCTGGGCCAGGGCGGCATGGGCATGGTGTTCCGGGCCACGCAGACGTCCGTCCAGCGCCCGGTGGCCGTGAAGACGCTCAACCCGTCGCTCGCCGCGGCGCCCCAGTTCTTCGAGCGCTTCCGCCGCGAGGCGGAGATCGCCAGCCGCCTGCGCCACCCGAACGTCATCACCATCTTCGACTTCGGCCGGGCCGCGGACGGCACCTGCTACTACGTGATGGAGCTCCTCAAGGGGGAGAGCCTCAAGGAGCTGGTGAAGCGCGAAGGGCCCATGACGCTGCGCCGCGCGGTGAACCTGCTGGAGCAGGCCACGCTGGGGCTGGCGCACGCGCACGACGAGGGTTGCGTCCACCGCGACCTGAAGCCGCACAACATCATGGTCCAGGCGCTCGACGGGAAGGACTTCGTCAAGGTGCTGGACTTCGGTCTGGTGAAGGCCCTGGAGCAGGACGAGGAGGAGCAGCTCACCTCCACCGGCCAGGTGCTGGGCACCCCGCAGTACATGCCGCCCGAGCAGGCCGGCGGCGAGTCCGTGGACCAGCGCTCCGACCTCTACTCGATGGCGGGCGTCCTCTACTTCTGCCTCACGGGCAGCTCGCCCTACGGCGCGAACACGGTGCGCAAGGCGCTGACGGCGTCGCTGACGCAGCCCGTGCCCCCGGTGAACAGCAAGCGCCAGGGCGCGCCGGTGCCGCCGGAGCTGGACGCCTTCTTCAGCAAGGCGCTCGCGCCGGAGAAGGAGGACCGGTACCAGAACGCGCAGGAGTTCATCGACTCACTGCTGGACGCGGTGGAGGGCCTGTCCCCCGAGGAGCTGGACGCGCACCCCACGGGCGGCACGCCCGGCGCCGAGCGAGGAACGGGCAGCCGCAGCCGCGCGGGTTCTGGCAGCCGCGCGGGTTCTGGCAGCCGGCTGGGTTCCGGCAGCCGCGCGGGCCGTGCTCCGGCCACGGGCAAGACGGGGTCGCGAGTGGGCATGGCTCCGCCTCGGGGCGGCACGTCGGAGGGAGCACAGGCAGCGGCTCCGCGGGCGACGTCCAACGGGAACAGCCCGGCACTGGCGTCCTCGAACAGGCCGCGTCCCCCTGCCCCCCGCCACGTGGAGCCGGAGCTTCCGCCGCCGCCCAAGGGCATGTCCGGGGGCGTGAAGGCGGCGCTCATTGGAGTGCCGCTGTTGCTGATTGGCGCGGGCGTGGCGGTGGTGATGGCTCGCGGGGGTGGTGAGACGGCGCAGGCCCCCGTGGTGATGACGCCTCCGAAGGCGCCGGTGGATACGCCGCCGTCCACGCGGGTGCAGGATCCGCCGACGACGCCTCCTCCGGCGGCCTTGCCGCAGGACGTGACAGTGGAGTTCACCTCCTCGCCGTCCGGCGCGGCCATCTTCGACGGGGATGCGCAGATCGGCACCACGCCCACCAGGCTGCTCATGCCGCGCTCCAAGGTCACCGAGCTGCGCTTCAAGCTCTCCGGACATCAGGACCAGGAGAAGACCCTGGACTACAGCCGGCTCGCGGACACGGCGGAGCAGCGCGTCAGCGTGCGGTTGGAGCCGGTGCGCGCCGCGCCGCCGCCCAGGCCCACGAAGCCCACGAAGCCCGGAGGCAGCGACCCGGGCATCGGCGTGTTCGAGTAGGCAGCGGGTTCAAGTCTCAGCGCATTATTTGTGTGGGTGGCGTCAGGTTCTGGCCCTGGCGCCACGCGCAATCCCTTTGAATCGTTTTCGCAAGGTTCATGAGAACCGTGCGTGGAAATGATTGGGATTGAGGAGTCGTCTCAAAGCAAAGTCTTACGTCATTGCCGCGCTGCGCCGGTTCGCGCGAGTGCGCATTGCGTCATTCTCGAATACTCGAATTCCGAGAAGTCCCCTTCCATAACATTCGCATCGAGAGGTAGCCTTCATTTCGCGCCGAGGGAACGACTCCCCTCGACGCAGACCGAAAGGGAGACACCATGAAGATCCTCAAGGCGTTGAGTGACCGCTTCCTGAAGTTGTTCCTGTCCGAGCTTCCCGCAGGTGCCTGTGTTCCGAACCACGGCGAGTGCTGTTCCGCCAAGCGGATGTCCCACAGCTGCACCGGGCCCTGTGTCAAGTCCACTGTCTGCTGATTCCTGATTCATGGCCGCGGCTGGACGTGAGCCATTCACGTCCAGCCGTGGTTTTCGCGAGGGCTTCCGTTGAACGCGGTCAATCTAGGCTGTCGACTGATGCTGGCCATGGTGTTCGCGCTCGCCGCGTTGGGAAAGGCGCGCGGACGCAAACCTTTTGAAGATTTCATCCAGACACTCAAGAGCTTTGGTCTTCCGCGCGCCCTGGCTGGGGCGCCGCTGGCGGCCACGTTGATCCTGGCGGAAGCCGCCTCCGCGCTGCTGCTCCTGGTGGGCATGGGGGCGGGGTATGTGCTGGCGCTGCTGCTCCTGGTGGGCTTCACGCTGGGGATCGCGTGGGTGATTCGCCAGGGAAAGAAGGTCGCGTGCCGGTGCTTCGGTGCCAGCAACGCTCCCGTCAGCGCGGCGCACCTGGTTCGCAATGGGCTGTTGCTGACCATCACGGTCGTCGGAGCGGTGAGCCACGAGGCCGCCTCGGGTGGGCTGGCGGTGGGAATGGGCGTCATCGCGGGGACGGTCGGAGCCCTGGCGGGGCTCTTCGTCACGCGCTGGGATGATCTGGTGTTCTTGTTCCGAGGACCGCAGTCGCTGGCTGCGTTGTCGCGAACCCGCCGAAACTGAGGCAGCCGATGGTCGAAACGCTTGTCGTGGGTGGTGTCGTCCTCGCCGTGCTGGTGGTGGCCAACCTTCTGCTGACCCTCGCGCTCGTCGGTCGGCTGCGCACGCTTCAGGAGATGGTGGCCAACCAGGTCGTCCTGCGCGACCCGGCGCTGCCGCTGAAGGGGGATGAGGTCGGCCGCTTCGAGGCCACCACCGTGGAGGGCGAGGCCTTCACGGATGCCGCCCTGCGGGAGGGAAGGACGCTGGTCGGCTTCTTCGCCACGGGCTGCCGCCCTTGCGCCTCGGTGCGCAAGCAGCTCCTCGAATCACCGCCCGGAATGCCGCTCATGGCGTTCATCGAAGGTGACCCTGGCGACCCGGACACGGTGGCACTGGGTGCGTCCTTGAAGCATGTGGCCCGGGTGGCGTTGCTGTCCGAGGGGGATTCCGTCACGCGGGCCATCAAACAGGCGGGCTATCCCACGCTCGTCCTCGTCGACAAGGGCGTGGTCGCGGCCTCGGGGCACTACCTGCACGAAGTCCTGACATGAGCGAACCGCGCAGGGGGCGGGGGATCCTGCGTGAGTTGTCGCGCACGGTGGGCGCGGCCGTGACACTCCAGTGGCGCGCGGCGCCGCTGGCGTCCGGGTTCGCCTTCCTCCTCACGCTGTGCACCGGCTCCGTGGCCGCAGTGGGCGGATGGCTCACCAAGGAGTTGCTGGATGAGCTGGGCCGCGGTGCCCTCGCCGACTCGCAGCGGGCGCTCACGCTGGCGGTGAGCGCCGCCGCGGTGGCCGGCGGCTCCATGGCCATCCTCAATGTCTCCGAGTACCTGTCCGGAGTGGTTCGCTGGGGCGTCACCCTGGAGGTCGAGCGCTCCCTCTTCGCGAAGGTGGCGGCACTGGAGGGCCTGCACCACTTCGAGGATCCCGCCTTCCACGGCCGCTTGCGGCTCGCGGAGGAGGCCGCCCGGGATGCGCCCCAGCAGCTCATCGAGTTCGTCCGGGCTCTCCTTCGCATGCTGGTCTCGGTGGGGACGCTGAGCGCCGTGGTCCTGATGGTGTCGCCACCCATGGCGCTGCTGCTGGTGCTGGCGGGGGGCGTGGCCCTGATGGCCCAGCTCGTGCGCAGCCGGTGGCTGGTGGAGCTGTCAGCGGCGCTGGTGCCGACGTATCGCTGGCGCGACTTCTACCATTCGCTGTTGGTGGACGTGCGGGCCGCCAAGGAGAGCCGGCTGTTCGGATTGGGAGAGCTGCTGCTGGAGCGGATGGTGGCATCGCTGCGCAAGGCGGCGGACCGCGAAATGGCCGTGACGCGCAAGGGGCTGGCCGTGCAGGCCTCGCTGTCCGTGCTCACGGCCGCGGTGGCGGCGGCCGGGGCCTTCATCGTCGCCAGGGGTGCGCTCCAGGGGCGGCTCCAGATTGGAGACGTCTCCCTCTTCCTCGCGGCCGTGGCGGGCATCCAGGGCGCCTTCAACGGGCTCCTCTCGCAGGTCGAGTTCGCGAGCCGCAGTGTCCAGACCTTCAAGAACTACCTCGACATCATCGACCTGCCGGTCCGCGCGCCAGAGGCCTCGCGTCCGGTGGCGCGGCTGCGGCACGGCGTGGAGCTGCGCGACGTCTGGTTCCGCTACGACGCCCGTGGGCCGTGGGTGCTGCAGGGGGTGAGCCTCTTCATTCCGGCGGGGGGCTCGGTAGGACTCGTTGGCGTCAACGGCGCCGGCAAGAGCACGCTGGTGAAGCTGCTGTGCCGCCTCTACGACGCGGAGCGCGGTCAGATTCTCTGGGACGGAGTGGACGTCCGCGAGCTGGATGCCCGAGCGCTGCGGCGGCGGATGACAGCGACCTTCCAGGACTTCATGACGTATGACTTCACCGCGGCGGAGAACATCGGCCTGGGGGACCTGGACCGGCTGAAGGACCCGGCGCGAATCCGCGATGTGGCGCGGCTGGCGGATATTGACGAAAAGCTCGCCTCGCTCCCCGCGGGTTACGACACGCTGCTGAGCCGCGTGCTCGAAGGGGAAGACGAGGACATGCCAGCGGGCGCCTCGCTTTCCGGAGGGCAGTGGCAGCGCCTGGCGCTGGCTCGGGCCCTGATGCGCGAGGACGTCGACCTGCTGGTGCTGGACGAGCCGAGCTCCGGCCTGGACGCCGCCGCCGAGTTCCACATCCACCGGACCCTTGCGCGACACGGCGCGGGGCGGGCGCGGCTGCTCATCTCCCACCGGATGAGCGCGCTGCGGAGCGCGGACACCCTCTTCGTCCTCTCCGAGGGCCAGATCATCGAGCAGGGCTCGCATGACACGTTGATGGCGGCGGGCGGCGAGTACGCGCGCCTCTTCACACTCCAGGCGAGCGGCTATCAGGACGAGCGCGTCGCATCACGGGCGGGCCCGAAGGAGGTCGCATGATGCTCATGGCGATGAGCCTGGGGGCCGCGCTTCTCGTGGCGGGGGCCGGGGTCGCGTCCTGGGCGCGACGCCGCTGGATTGTCGTCGCGGTGCAAGGCAACAGCATGTCGCCCACGCTGCATGACGGGCAGCGGCTCGTCGCAAGGCGGCTGGACCGTTCGAACGGCTATGCGCGTTCAGATGTCGTCGTCTTCCTGATGCCCGAGGCGCAGCGCGCCACGCTGGGCGACGAAGCGCTGCCCTATCTCGTCAAGCGGGTGGCCGCCGTGGCGGGAGACCCGGTGCCAGACTGGGCCCGAGCGGCCCTCGGTGCCGACGTCCAGACGCGCGTCCCGCCCGGCAAGGTGGTGGTGTCCGGAGACAACGCTGTGAGCCAGGACTCACGGCAGTTGGGCTACATCGACGCGGAGACCCTCATCGCCATCGTGCGGCCCTGAAAGAAGTATCGCACTGGCAAGAAGTCGCGCGCCGTCAGCTGATAGCGTTTGGGGCTCACTCGAAGCACCTCCAGGGGTTTCCCCATGAAGCGCTCCCTTGCAGCGATGATGACGTTGGTTGGCCTCTCCCTCCTTGGGTGCGGAGGCCCGGCCCTTGAAGACACGATGGCCCCCGAGGACGAAGCGCGGACGGTGTCTCAGCTCGCCACCTGTACGGCGACCTGCGCAGGGGGAACGTCGGTCTCCTGTACGGGGACGACCTGCACGTCGACGAACAACCAGGGCGTGACGTGCGACGGCGTGTCGACCGCGTGTCCGTCATCATGCAGCGGGCTGCCGTCATGCAGCCAGTACGTGAACCAGCGGTGCACGACTCCGAACGCCACGAAGGACTGCTGCAACGCCACGACCCAGAAACCGAACTCCCTGCTGTGCTCGGGCTCGGCGACCACGGGCTACCGCTGGCTCAATTACTAGCCGCGCCGCATCAGGCCGCGGGCTCCCACTCGGAGAGACAGGTGAAGTCTCTCCGAGTGGGATCACCGACAGCCACCGCTCCTCATGCTGAAGAGAGCGGACCTACAAACAATTGGTCGACGAGTAACAGCAGCCAATGGCGAAGCACCGCGGGCCAACGGCTTCTCTTCCGGCGCCCTGCTGCTACAACTCAAGGCAACACATACCAATCCCAACAGCAGAACCCTGCTGGCTCTCATTGCGTGCATGACATTTCCATTGAAGGGGGACTGTCTCCGCCCCCCATTGGCTTGTTTCAGTCAAACACAATGCCCCACCTTCCGCGAAACCAATAAAAGGAATGGGGCCCTGTTGAAGAAGCGGGAGGGTGCGGAAGGACCGAGGAGGGCCGCCCAAGCGATACTCCCGGCGGGTAGACAGGCCGCTTGAGCCCCTTGGGTACACGCCACCCCAGGCCGCGCTCTACGGTGGGGCCTTCACGGAGGTGAAGTAGCATGCCCCATCATGGAAATGCTCTTGATGGGTCTGATGCTGGCTGCGTCTCCCGTGGTTTCGAGCCCGATTCACTCCGGCGTGGTGGCCGCGAGTGGAGGGGTCGAGATCCGGTCGCTGATAGTGCTGGGCGCCGACGTGGATCGCGGCCTCGTGGGCCTCAAGGTCGTGACGACCGCGAAGGCATACGAACAGACTGACAATTCGACCGGCGCGTCCGAGCACGTCAAGCCCACGAATTGTCTCTACGCGGGCATGAACAAGACGCCGTTCGATGGTGTGATGCTCGCCTTGCTTCGCTCCGGAGCAAAAGACCCGGACGAGTGGGAGGTCTACGCGGCCGCGCTCGATGGTTCATACAATGGGGCACGGTGTACGCCGCCTGCTGTCTCCAAGGAGCGGCTCGCCCAGGCGAAGGCCGCGTTCGCCAAGGCGAGCCTCCCCATGAACAAGGAGGTCGCGGACATCCCGTGCTCCTTCCATCACATCTCGGGTGTCCACGGAACCGGGCCAGGCTCACCGCGGCCACGCAGACGCTCGAGTCGTCGGTGTAGAGGTCCGTCCCCCACACGGCGCCCGCGCCCACCGCGCCGCAGCCGCAGCGGATCTGCGTCCCGTTCTGCCCGCGATAGGAGAGGATGTTGTAGCTCGAGCAGCTCACGACCCCGCCGCCCGTGGAATAGAGGGCGGCCAGCGCGGTGATGTCCGAGCCGGTCCACTCGCTGGCTTGACCATTTGGTCACCACGCCTCTGGGCCTGTTACTGGTGTCCAAGCGCATGGTGCGCGTGCTCGAATCCGTGGGGCCCTTCCGCCACCGCGCCATTCCCACGGTCATCTACTCAAAGCGCATCAAGCACCTCGTGCGCGACCGCTTCACCCGCCAACGGACCTGGTACCCGGTAACGGACCCGACGATGAAGAACGAGGACTTCGTCATCCTCCAATTGCTGGAGGAGACCCCGTGTCTGGACCGCGAGCGCACCCTCGTGAAGGGGGTACCATTCCATCAATCCAGTGAATCCGTCCTGGGTCAGGACGAGGCCCTGCCCCTCGTGCTCCGCCCGCCGACGGGGGGCTTTCCTCCCGTCTTCTGTGTCCCGGAGCTGACCTCCTACTGCTTCACCGAGGAAGCCCGGCGGGCCTGCGAGGCTGCTGAACTGAAGGGCCTGTGGTGGCGCCCCCAACGCTGACCGCCGTGCCAATCGGGAAGGACGCGGGTGATGAGCTCCCGCATCATTTCTCCACTCGTCAGCTCATTCCCTACAAACCATGCCCATCCACCGCTCTCTCCCCACCCTCGCCGGATTGCTGCTGCTTGCCCTCATGGCCTGTAGCACCCTGCCCGCCGGCTCCGTTCAACTCGCCAGCTCCGTCCAGCAAGCCCTCTCCTCGAGTGATGTCACCCGCGTCAAGGTGACCGTCTCCTCCTCGGACATGTCTTCCCGCATCGTCGAACTGGTCAAGTCCAGTGGCTCCTGGGGTGGCCTCGTCGGCAACATCCCCGCCGGGCCCGACCGCTCCGTCCTCGCGGAGGCTTTTGACACCTCCGGCACCCTGCTCTTCCAAGGTCAGGCCTCCGGTGTCTCCATCACCGCCAACCAGACCACCGCCGTGTTCCTCAGCCTCCAGGAGGTTTCGGCCCCTGTTCCCTATGACAACGAAGCGCCTGTCATTGATTCACTGACCGCCTCCAGCAACGCGCTTCAGCCTGGCGCCTCCCTCTCCCTGTCCGCCACGGTCCATGATCCCAACCCCGGAGACACGCTCACCCTGACCTGGACGTCCTCCGGCGGCACCTTCTCCGCCCCCACCGCCACGACCTCTTCGTGGACGGCGCCTGCCTCCACTGGCGTGCAGACCCTCACCCTCACCGTGACGGACTCCCAAGGCTCCGCCGTCTCCGTCTCCCTCACCGTCAACGTCGTCCCAGACCTCGCCGCCGGCGACGCTGCCCTCGACATCTCCTTCAATCGCTGGCCTGTCGTCACCCAGGTCTCCGCGTCGCTCAACCGCCTCGACGCGGGACAGTCCACCGCCGTCTCCGCGCTTGCGTCCGACGCGGATGCGGATGCGCTGTCCTACCAGTGGACCTCCGCCTGCCCCGGCACCTGGATGAACGCGACGTCCAGCACCGCGTCTTTTATTCCCTCCTCCAGACCGGCCGGCTCATGCAACAACTGCCGTCTCACCGTCACGGTTCATGACGGCCGGGGTGGACAGACCACGGGCTCGCTCAACCTCTGTGTCACCGACACCGCCCCCGTACGCTTTGCTCCGGCTTTCACGAACTTCTACCAATCCGCCACCTCCACCTCACCAGAGCAGACGGTGGCTTTTGACGTCACCGCCCTGGACCCGCAGGCCAGCCCCCTGACCTTCGCCTGGACCGCCAACACCGGAGCACTGGCCACGGCGCAGAACACCGCCAATACCAGCCATGTCGTGTGGACGGCGCCTGCCGTCACGGCGCCGGGCGTCACCCCCACCGTCACCGTCGTCGTCACCAATGCCCACGGCCTCTCGGCCTCGAAGTCCTTCTCTGTCTCCGGGCTGCCGACGGCCGTCGACCCGACCGACACGCTCACGAGCGGCGGATTGACCTGGGTGAAGCCGGGGACAACCACCGTGACCTGGATGGACGGAAAGACGTCCTGCACGAACATGGTCATCGCGGGTCAGACCGGATGGCGCATGCCCACCGTGGAGGAGCTGACCGACTTGTGGCTCGACAAAGGGACGGGGCTTCTCGCGGCTGAAGGCTGGCCCCTCGACTGGATCTGGACGATGTCACCCTATTCCAGTGGCCATCAGGTGACTCGCATGGCGACCGGCGGCATCAGCTATTCCAATGACGCCGACAAGCAATTCCTGACGTGCGTTCGTGGGACGGGGGAATACCCCGCCACCGTCTCCCATGCAGGACTCACCTGGATGAGGCCGGACGCGACCCTGCGAACGTACGTGGACGCGGACGCGTATTGCTCCAGCAGGACGACTGCCGGCCACGCGGGGTGGCGGCTGCCGACTTCATCGGAACTGGAAGCCCTGCACCTCGCGAAAGGCGGTCGTTTCCTCGCGAACGCGGGATGGACGCTGGAGTGGCTCTGGACCTCGACCCCCTATCGCATCGGTCACGTCGTCCTGCGCGACGGCGCCTTCGCAAGCTGGGGCGACAGTAACGGCGCTTTTGATGTGACCTGCGTCTACCCATGACCCGTGCCTGACCCCGGCGCCGCATGGGAGTAGACTCACCGCCCATGATCAAGCTCCACCAGTTCAATCCCTCTGGGAATTGCTACAAGGTCCGCCTCCTGCTGCATCAGCTCGAGATTCCGTTCGAGACGCGGGAGGTGGACCTCTCCGCGGGAGAGACGCGCACGCCGGAGTTCAAGGCGATGAACCCCATTGCCCGGACCCCCACCGTGGAGCTGGAGCCCGGGGTCTTCCTCGCCGAGTCCAACGCCATCCTCTGGTACTTCGCCGAGGGCACGCCCTTCATTCCCACCGACCGGCTGGAGCGGGCGCGGATGCTCCAGTGGATGTTCTTCGAGCAGTACAGTCACGAGCCCTACATCGCAGTGGCGCGGGCGTGGCTCACCTTCTTCGGCATCCCTTCCGGCAAGGAGAAGGAGTTGGAGGAGCGCATCCAGAAGGGCTACGCCGCGCTCGACATCATGGAGGGCGAGCTGCGCAAGCGGCCCTTCTTCGCGGGCGAGCACTACAGCCTCGCGGACATCGCGCTGTATGCGTACACGCACGTCGCGGAAGAGGGCCGGTTCGACCTGGGCCGCTATCCCGCCATCCGGGCCTGGTTCGAGCGGGTGCAGGCCCAGCCCCGCCATGTGCGCATCACCGACGTCCTCAAGGCGCCGTAGGCTTCACGGCCATCCGAAGTGGCTCGTGCCGAACTGGGCTCGACGCGCCAGGACCGCTGGCGCTTCGCTCCATCCTGGCAACAATGAAGTGCTCACCCAGGGTCTGGTTGCAGTTGGGCAACAACGGCATCTTGGGTTCCAGACAGCAGGGACCACGCGGAACCGAGTCCGCGCCGCCCGCTGGAAGGAACCGACCATGAAGACCCCGACGCCGTCCTGGAAGTCCCCCTCCGTCCTCCGCACCGCCACCGCCTGGCTGGCCCTGGGGCTTGGGGGCCCCCTCGCCTGCACCAGCGCGGAGGAGGAGCTGGAGCGCTATCAAAAGGAAGAGGCGCAGGAGAACGCGCACCTGGCCACGTTCGACACGCTGGACTTCGACGTGTTCACCCACCAGGAGTGGGACCGGCTCCAGCACAGCCACGCGCAGGACGTCATCGTCCACTGGCCGGACGGGCACCAGACACAGGGCATCGACGTGCACATCGCGGACCTGAAGGCGATGTTCGTCTACGCGCCGGACACCCGCATCGAGGTGCACCCCATCAAGCTGGGCTCCGGCGAGTGGACCAGCGTTGTCGGCTTCATGGAGGGCACCTTCACCCAGCCCATGCCGCTGCCGGATGGCTCCTCCATCGCCCCCACCGGCAAGTCCTTCAAGCTGATCATGAACACCGTCGGCCACTGGAAGGACGGTGTCATGACCGAGGAGTACCTCTTCTGGGACAACCAGTCGTACATGCAGCAGCTCGGCCTGGCCCCCTGAGGGGCGGCCACGCCCTCGGACTTCTCCCCCTTCTTACGGAGCGCGGCGGGACTTGCGTGCCACGGAGGCCTTCTCCGCGAGCGCGGGTTTGCCGCGCCGGACGAAGTCGGCGAGCGTCTCCGCGTCGATGGCGTCGATCCACGGCGCATCGGGGTCGGCTTCGTCGCCGTCCTCGTCCTCGAACATCTCGTCCGCGAAGCGCTTGAGCAGCTTCGGCGAGAGGAGGTCGAGGACGCGGCGGTCGGTCTCGTCGATGAAGGTGTGCTTCTGGCGGGCGCGGATGTGTTGCTTCGCGTCTCCGGTCACCAGCTGGGCCTTCACGCCGCCGTGGACGTTGACGGCGTGGTACTGCGTGTAGACGAAGGGCGCGCGGACATCGCCGAACACCTCGGTGCAGGCATCGTTGCCGAGGAAGAGGATGGACCGCTCGGCGACGAGGTCGCCATGCACTTCGAGGAAGCCCTCGGTGATGATGTCACCGGCGCGCAGCGAGCCCGTGACGATGACCACGGACTCCGGGTCGAGCGAGTCCTCGTAGCGGCCCTTCACCACCAGGTCGCCCTCGACGATGAGCAGGCCGATCCACGGGTGCTTGCGGGTCGTGAGCGCGTCAAGGACGAGCCGTCCCTTGTGGTAGAGGATGTCTCCTCCGGCGTGCTCGCTGGCGGTGCGCTCCTGGATGAATCGCTTCGCGACGCGCGGCGTGCTGGACTTCGCGAACGTGCCGCGCGCGTGCTGCTTCAACAAGGACCGCACGGTGTCGGCGGTGAGAGTCCCCGCATTGAAGCTCTTCGCCTTCGGAATCGGGCTCTTCTTCGTGGCCATCCGGCCACCCTAATTCCGGGGCGCGAGAGGTGTCGCGAGAAGTTCCGTCCACCGGCGAGGTCGTGCGACCCCTGAGGCAGCCGGGCGCTCAGCCGGGCCCGTGCGCTTGACACTCCGGGGAGCCGCGTACTATCAGATTGTTGAGTACGCGCTCGATAAAGACATGGCCCGCCCCATCTCCATTCGTGACGAAGACATCCTCGACGCCGCGCGAGAGGTCTTCCTGGCGCATGGGGTGCGCGCCACCTCCGCGATGGTCGCCGAGCGGGCGCGGGTGTCCGAGGGCATCATCTTCCGCCGGTTCAAGACCAAGGAGGGGCTGTTCCGCGCCGCGCTCAACCTGGAGCTCACCGCGCCCCCCGAAGTCACAGGGCTCGCGGAGCGCATCGGCGTGGGGCCGGTGGTCGAGAACCTCCAGGATGCGGGGGTCGCGCTCGTGGGAATCCTCCGGGTGCAGATCCCCCTGTCCATGCTCGCGATGAGCAACCCCGGCACGCACCGCGAACCCGGCGGCCCCGAGCACAACGCGCACCCACGAGAACCCTACTTCGAGTTCCTCGCCGCCTATCTCCGAGGAGAGATCTCGCGTGGCCGCCTCCGAGCCATCGACCCCGAGGTCTTCACCTATGCCTTCCTCGGCGGCATCAAGGACTACGTCGTGGGACAGCTCTTCCGCACCCCCACTGCGCCCTTCAAACACCCCACCGCGCCCGTCTTCGTCCGAACGCTCCTCGACCTGCTGATGCAGGGAGCCCAACGCGGCTGACCGTTCGCAAGCCGTCTAATCCCTTCCGCACGCCCAATTAGTGAGTAGAAAATCAATAACAACCCCGCGAAGCCAGGCACTGGAGGCGGTCCGCCATGTTCTTCACGCTCTACCTGCTCATGCTGTTGCCACCCGGGCTGCCCCCAAAGGAACGGCGTGCGGAGGGAAAAGAGCGCCCGCCCCGGACTTCCCCCCGTCGGGGAAAACCTCCTGTGAAGCCCGCCCGGAAAAGCCGTGGCACAGGGACTACCCTTCTTCTCATCACCGCCGTCTTCCTGTCCGCTCGCGCCGCGGACGCGCAGACGTCGGCTGACCGCGCCTCCGTGGGCTTCACCTTCAAGCGCGGCACGCGGATCGGCTTGCAGGGGGAGAAACTGGATGGGCACCTCCAACTCGACGTGCGCCCGATGCTTCCCTCCTTCTCCCTGGGCCAGACGCGCCTCGTTCCACTGCTGGGTTTCAGCACGGAGTGGATGGGAATGCAGCGGCGGGGCCGGCTGCTCAACTCGACGGCGGGAGAGCTGGGCGGGACGCTCCAGAACTTCCAGCTGGGTCTGACGCTGGTACGGCCGGTGACACCCCGGTGGCTGGTGTTGGTGGGAGCCTCCGGAACCGCCAGCACGGACTTCTCGAAGTCCTTCAACCTCGCGACCGACACCTCCTGGTCCGCCTTCTTCATGGCGAACTACTTCATCGGAGGAGACCCGCGAACGACCCTGACCCTGGGCCTGGCCTCGCAATATCCATTCACCCTGACGCCCGTCTTCCCCCTGGTGGGCTTCGCCTACCACAAGGACCCGTACGTCCTGGAGCTGGGCTTTCCCCGGGCCGCGATGCTCATGAAGGTGGGCAGTGGACTCGAGTGGGGCATCACGGGCGCACTCGACGTCCAGGTCTTCCGCGTCCACTCCCCGGAAGGCAGCCCCCTGCCCACCTCCCTGTTCGCGCGTGAGACGTCCCTGCGCTTCGGGCCCACGCTGAATGTCCGGATGAGCAGGGGCGACCTGTGGCTGAGCTCATCCGTGGGCGTCGACTTCATGAACGACTACGCCCTGCTCGACGAGGACCGGAAGCGCATTGCCTCCAGTTTCTCGGTCTCGACGAAGCCCGCGCCCTACCTGCGCATGATGTTGAGCTGGCGTCCGCCGCATCCCACCGCCCCGGACACCGGCGCGATGCGCGGCGGCTCACCTCCTGAATGACAGGAAGCGCGACTGGCCTTCAGCGCCCGGAGTGCGCGCTGACCGTGCGCCCGTTCAGCGGCTGCAGGGGGCGGTTGTTCGGGTTGAGGTGCGGCAGCCGCTCGAATGCGGCGATCTGCGCATCGGACATCTGGATGGGCTGCTTCATCACGTACCACTGGAGCCCCTGGGTGCACGGGGGCGTCGTCAGAGAACCCGCGTACTGGAAGAACGCCTTGTCGCGCGGCAGCAGCGCGCTCGCGTTGAGGAGCGCCCCCGCGGGCGCGCTCTCCTCTCCCATGTGCCGGGGCAGGTGCCGGAAGGCCGTGAACAGCGCCGCGTTCACCGCGCCTTCCTCGATGAGGACTCCCACGACCAGCGCGGGCGTTCCATTCGCGTCCGTGTGCACCAGGTGCAGCTCGAGCGGGTACTCCACGCCGTCCTTCGTGTGCTCGCTGGGCGTGTGGAAGTGGAACTGCGCCAGCTTGTACTCGTTGCCGCCCACCCGGACGGTGCTGCCATTGTCGTAGGTGAACTGCACCGTGTGCCCCGTGTTGAGCATGCGCACGCGGCTGGTGGCGTAGTGGAAGCTGGGAGCGTCCAGGCGCGGGTGGGCAGTTTCCGTGGTCACCAGCGCGATGGGCGACTGCGCCACGCCCTGCGCGCAGATGGCGTCGCCCGGCAACTCGCCCCAGTGCTCCGGGCTCAGGGTCTGGTCGTAGCCCCAGTGCGCATCGTCGGAGGCGAAGGCATTCGAGGCGAGCAACAGGGAGGACAGCAACGCGCCCCGAAGGGCACGCACGGAGTCGGTGCGGGAGAGCATCATGGTGTGGAGTCCTTGGATACAGGCGTCAATCACAAGCAGGAGCACCCCGGCATTGGACCCGGAATGCACCGCGGTGCGCCCTATAACTGGAGACTCGGAGATGTGCAGATTTCTAATTATTTCAAGCTAGTCCGCTTTGTCACGAAACCGTGACGGCCGTCACCGGGGAAGCGACTCCAGGGCGTGGATGGCCTCGAAGAGGACCGCGCGGAACGCGTGCTCCTCGTCCTCCTCGTCGAAGGCTTCACGGTGCGCCAGCAGCAGGGGGAGCAGCGAGACATCCTCCAGCGCCTGGGCCGCCTCCACGTCCAGCGTGGTGACCACGGGCCCCTCCAGCGCGCGTCGCAGCGGCTCGAGGACACGCGCGTCCTTGCGCAAGGCCAGTCCCAGGAGCGCCTCCCCGCGAATCTTGACGTGGGGCTCGGAGAGCCGGTCCACCAGCGCCTCGCGCAGCTCCGGCGTGTCCACCTCCCGCGCCTGGGAGCCGAGCGTGAACGTGGCCCACTCGCGCACGACGTCGTCAGCGTCGCGGGAGAGGTGGATCAATGCCTGGAGCGCCTGGGCGTCCCGGTGGCTCGCCAGCCCCATGACGACGCCGAAGCGGACGTGGGGGTCCGGGTGGTCCTTCAGGGGAAGGAGCGCGGGCACCCCGCGCGGATCCCCCAGGTGGCCCAGGGCGGCGGCCATCGCCTCCAGCACGGCCGCGTCCTGTTCCTTCGCGAGCGCCGGCAGGAGCGCGTCCGTGAACCGGGCAACGAGCTCCGGGGACCGGTGCCGGAAATCCAGCTGCGCCAGGACGTTCGCACCGCGTCCCCGCTCCTTCGGAGAGGAGGACTGGAGCCAGGCCGCGGCCCGCTGGAAGACCTCTTCCCCACCCCGGTGGTGCAGCTGCCAGATGGCCCGCCACGCGCCCTCGTCCTCCTCGCCGCCCTGGAGCGTGTGGGCGAACAGCGCGTCGGTGGAGAGGTCGGCTTCGGGCGGGGAATCCATGCCGGGCAGCGTAGCGCCGGACGCCCGTGTCATCCCAGGCTCTGCCCCTGCCCTGTCTGACTTCAGTCAGGAGGCAGGGTGTCTGTCAGGAACCGCTGGACCTCTTCGAGCACCGCCGCGTCCACGCCGTGCGCGAGCGTGGGGAACAGCCGCAGGCGGACCCGGGCTCCGCGCGCCTCGAGCTCCCGGGCGGCCTCCTCGGAGAACCGCGCGGGGATGACCGGATCCCTCGCCCCGTGCACCAGCAGGACGGGCACGGAGGTCGACCCCGGGACCGCGGGCGCATCCACCGCGAGCCGCCCGGACAGCGACACCACGGCCAGCGGCGCCGGCTGACGGTGGAGCGCGAGCCACTGGGCCAGGATGGCACCCTGGGAGAAGCCCAGCAGCACCACCCGCTCCGGCCCCAGGCCCCGCTCCTTGAGCGCGCCGTCCAGCCACGCGGACACCTCCGCGCCGGCCTGCCGCACACGCGCGGGACGGTTCTGTTCGGTGATGCCCTGCAGGCTGAACCACTGCCGCCCCTGGGTCCCGCCGTCGAAGGGGTGCAGCCCGTCCAGCACCACGAACTCCGCGTCCGGCACGGCCGGGGCAAGCGCCCGCGCGATGGGCAGGAACGAGTCCGCGCTCGCCCCCACGCCGTGCAGCAACACCACCAGCAGCTTCGTGCGGCCGGAGACGGGCGGGAGCGAGAGCACGCGCGCGGTGGGCTTGGGGGCATCCGTCATGGCAGGGGGCTCCGGTGGGGACGCGGGCGTTCGGTTACAGCCCGCCAGGAGGGCGACCAGCAGCGCCGCGACGGCGTGGGCGTGCATCAGCGGGGCGCCTGGGATTTGGGCTCGCCACCGACACCCCAGTTCTCCGGCGGCAGCTCGCGCAGCAGGACGCGGATGCTGGCACGGGGCACTCCGAGCACCCGCTCGGCGGCGTCCGTCAGTTCGCGGATGAACTCCGCCTTGAGCGCTGGAGGCCGGCCGTCGATGAGGGTGACGTCGATGATGGGCAAGGCCGGACCTCCTGGAATGCCTGTAGCAGTTGTTGCATGGTTGCGCCCAGGACGCCCATCGCAATTGACCGTTCCACGAGAGCAACAATGGACCTGAACCTCCTCCACCTCTTCGTGGCCGTCGCGGAGACGGGCAGCTTCACGGAGGCCGCCCTGCGCCTGGGCCTGCCCAAGTCGTCCGTCAGCCGGGGACTCGTGCGGCTGGAGGACTCGCTGGGCACGCAGCTGTTGCACCGCACCACCCGGCGCGTGTCACTGAGCACCGCCGGGCTCGCGCTCTACGAGAGGACGGCGTCACTGCTCGCGTCGCTGAGCAACGCGGTGGGGACCCTGCCGGAGCGCACCGAGGAACCCTCCGGCGAGCTGCGGCTCACCGCGCCGCACGACCTGGGGGTCACCCTCCTCCCGGAGGTCATCGCGCGGTTCGTCGCCCGCTATCCCCAGGTGCGCATCGACTGCCGGCTGACAAACCGGAGCGTGGACATGGTCGCGGAGGGGTTCGACATCGCGCTGCGAGCGTCCGGCACGAAGCTCCCGGATTCGTCGCTGCGGATGCGACGGCTGGGCGCCATCGATGTGCAGCTCTTCGCCTCGCCCTCGTACCTGGCGCGCAGGGGCGTGCCGCGCGCGACGGAGGACCTGGCCTCCCATGACTTCGTCGCGTACCGGGGCCTCAAGCACCTGGGAGCGCTGGGCCTGTCCGAGAAGCATGCGCACGTCCTCGCGGACGACATGCTCTTCCTGCGCGAAGCGGCCAAGGCGGGCGCGGGCATCGCGCTGCTCCCCTCCTTCCTCGCCCTGGCGGACGTGACCTCCGGGCAGCTGGTCCGCGTGATGCCGCGCTACACGCTGTCCACCACGTCCCTGACCATGCTCCACCCCCGCGCCCAGCACGTGCCGCGGAAGGTGTCCGCCTTCCGCGACTTCCTCATCGACTTCCTCCAGGCGCGGCCCCTCTCCGCGCCCCCCAGTCCCAGCTGAACCGGAGGCGTCACCGGTCCATCGTGAGCGTGCGGGGGTCGTACAGGCGGATGAAGCCCCCCGTCGGGTTCGCGGCGCTGCCGAAGCCGCCGCCCACCACCAAATGACGAGCGAGGTACGTATAGGCAAGGCTGCTGACCCAGGCCCCATTGCCATTCGGCGAGTCGATGTACGTGATGCGTCCCGCAGCCAGCTTCGACCTGTCGCCCATATCGGCGAACCAGCCCCGGCCGTAGGCGTAGATGTCGGTGCCGGAGAGAAGCTCGTGCCCGCCGAGGAGCAGCCTGGGGGCGATGTTGACGTTGGTGGGGAAAGCGAACGTGTCGACCACGCCTGGCCCCCGTTCTGCTGGCGTCTGCGTGTTCCACAGCACGTCACCGTCGGCGTCAGCCCACGCGGCCACAACGCCGCCTGGCGGTGAGTAGATGCTGTTGACGGAGATCATCTCACCCGAGTGGTTGAAGGACACGCCGCTCCAGCTACCCACCTTCGTCCATAGCGAGGCCCCAGCGGGGGTGAGCTTCCGGACGTAGCTCTTCACGAACACCGTGTCCTGCCCATTGGAGCTCCGAGTGTACGCGCTGGCCCCCACGTAGACGTAGCTCCCATCCCCCACGACCCCCAGGCCAAAGGGATAGTTGATCTGCGCTTCACTGATGACGGTGCTCCACCGCTCGATGCCCTCGCGCGACAGGGCGATGACCTTCATTACCACCGTGGTGTCATGGGTCCCCTGCGTCAGCAGCACGTAGGTGTTACCGAAGACGTCCGCCACCATGTGCTCCGCGCTCGAGAACTCCAGCGGCTTGTAGGTCCACCGCACCCGCCCGTCGCTGTCGTACTGGGTCACCATCCCGTCGTAGCGCAGCAATGAGATGTTCCAGTCGCTGGTGACGACCAGCTTCGAGGTCGCGGAGAGGGGCAACGACCAGCGCTCCTGTCCCATGCTGTCCAGCGACGTCACGCTCAGGACGTCTTGCACGACGATGTTGTCATCGGGCAGCGGCGCCACCGTCACGAGCGGGTGGCTGCGCAGCACCTCCCACCGATAGAGGGGCAACCACGCATCCAGGGCGACGGACTTCGACGCATCCAGGCGGAGCAGACAACCTCCGCGGGGCGCACTGGCGCAGGCCTTGCTCCACGTCGGGAGCCCTTCCGGGCCGAAGTACAAGGTCAGCTCCGCCGTGCGCACCGGGTACCTGCACGGCTGGGTACACGTGAAGGAGTCATCTCCCGCCACGACGCGGGTGCCCGGCGGCATGGAGGTCACGTCCACCCACGCGAAGCTGGTGCCCTGGAGCTCCGTCGGCGTCACCGAGGCCGCCCCTGTCACCTTGAGACGCGCGGAGTACGTGCCGCCCAGGAGGGGTGCGAACCGCACGCGCACTTCGCACTCCATGCCCGCGGCCAGGTACTTCTCGCAGGTGTTGGAGGTGATGGCGAAGAACTCGGAGCCCTCGACGGACACCGACACCGACTCCACGTCGTGTGGCGAAGCGTTGCGCACCGTGAAGAGCTGCTCGCCGGGGGACTTCCCCACCTCCACATCCCCGAAGTCGAACGACTTCCGGTCGATGACGAGCGCGGCGGCGGGCTCGTCGGAGCACGCGCCGAAGAAGATGGGCGCGCCAAGGAGGAGCACGAGGGACAAAGACTTTCGGAACATAGGGGGCGGACTTCTAGTCAACTCCCAGACATCGTGACAAGCCGGCTCAGCGGAGCAACGACTCGCACGAAGTCGTCGCGTCAGGCGAACCGCTCACGGAAGGCTCGCAGGTTGGGCCCGTCCCCTCCTCGCTCCCACACCGCGAACACCACCCGCTCGAAGACGTCTGGGAACGCTTCCAGGGCACGGGCAAAGGCATCCGCCGCGTCGTGGGGATTGTTCCGGAAGGCGCCGCAGCCCCATGCGCCAAGCACCAGCGTGCGGTGACCGTGGTGCGCCGCCACCTGGAGCACCTTGAGGGCCCGCGCGTGCAGCGCCTCGCCCATGCGGGGCAACAGGTGCGGCGCATTCCGCTCGGCCGAACCGGCGTTCGGCGCGGGCGCGGTGATGAGGGACACGCTGAAGGGCTTCTCCAGCAGCGTGAGTCCCTCGTCGCGGAAGAAGGGCACCTGGGGCGAATAGATGACGTGGTCCGTGTACAGCGGCGAGGACTGCGCGCGGTTGGCGTCGTAGTACTCGCGCTGCGTGAGCAGGCACGGGTAGAGCGCCGAGCAGCGCGCCAGGTCCTCTTCCTGGGCCTTCGCTCCGCCCAGGAAGCCACCGCCTGGATTCTTCGCGGACGCGAAGTTGAGCGCGACGACATCCGCCACGCCTTCCACCTCCACGCAGCGGCGCGCAGCGGCACCGGTCTTCTCTGACGTGACCTGGATGCGCGGCGCGGAGCCTCCCGCGCGAGGCTCGGGCCGGGGCAGCCGCGCGAAGTCTCCGGGCCGGTAGAGCACCGTCCCGCGCAGGGCTTGCTCCACCTGCTCCCGGAACAGCACGGGCCGCCCGGACGGCGCCACGTACTCGCCCCGCTCCACGATTCCCACCGTCTCCTGCGCGATCCCCTTCAGCGACATGTCCTTCTCCCTCAATCCACTTAGTGTGCACATAACACGAAGATTGCCACCTGGACCTGACATGCGACCGTCGAACGGAACCGGTGACAGGGCGTGCGTGTCCAAGGCGCGACTTTTTCCCGAGAAGGAGCTCACGCCTCATGAAGCCGAACCTGAAGCAGTGGCTGTCCGTGCTGTGCCTGGGAATGACTGGAGTGTCCGCGACCGCCTGGGCGGACGTGGGGACGCCGGTGGACTGCGGCACGGTGGAATGCGAGGCCATCCGCGAGATGCGGTCGATCTACGCGGCGGAGTACGGGTATTTCGCGACGTATGATGTCTTCACCCTGAACCTCGCCAGCGCCGGCTTCGCACCCGCGGCGTGTCCGAACGGCAGCCGCGCCCCGGTGCCGGGAGCGGGTTGGGTGTCCGGGTGCAACTTCTCCTACAAGGTCACGGGCATCACGCCGCATCCCTCGCCGGGCTTCACGGCGGTGGCGCAGGGCGTGGCGGGGACGGCGTCCGCGGGCATCACCCTCCAGATTGGCACCCACCCCGTCTCCGGCCGCCTCTTCTGGCTGGAGCGCCAGGGGGTGCGCCGCTACGTGGACTCCGCGGAGTGTCAGTCGCCGCAATCCTTCACCTGCGAGGCCCAGCTGCGGGAGGCGCGGCTCAACATGGGCTACATCCACGTGGTGGAGCAGTCGTACTTCGCGGAGAGGGACCAGTACTCCACCAACCTGCCGCTGATCGGCTTCGTGCCGGAGGGGTGCTCGAATGGCACTCGCGCCGCCGTCCCGGACGCGTCCTGGGTGGCAGGCTGCCGGTTCATCTACAAGGTCACGCTGAACGGAACGACTGGCTTTACCGCCACGGCGAAGGCCGTGACTGGCGCCACGGAGGGTTCCATCCTGACCATCACGGAGTCGGGGCGGACCGTCATCACTCCGTCGTATCCAGCGTGGTGCCAGTAGGCTGAAGCAGCGACCCGGGGCCTGATGTCTGGAGACATCAGGCCCCCGACTCCAGTCACCAGGGCCGCCTCCGGGAAGGCCTGTGGCTTCGACGTAACCCCCTGGAATCAGGAAGGGCCGGCGGAACCCGGGGCCGTGAAACGGTGGGCACGCGGGGTGCAGTAGGGGTGGTCCGTCGCTGCACTCCACTCCCGAGGCCCTCCCATGAAGCTGCGCTCCTCTTCGTTCTCCAAGCCCTCTTCGTCGTTCGGCTCCAGCTCTCCCTCCCCCTCCACCTCGCGCCCCCGCAGCGACAGCCTGCCGGCGAAGCCCGAGACCGCGAAGCCGAAGCCGGTGGCGTCGCCCGCGGAGCTGCAGGCGGGCAAGAACAACCTCAAGCCCACCGACTACGGCGTGGTGGACCCGAAGCTCCAGGGCATCCGGACCCGCCGTGACAGCGGCCAGTCCGGCGCGCAGTTCGCGGACTTCACGCAGGACGTGCGCACCTCCACCAACCGCCTCACGAGCAAGCCCGTGGGCAACCAGATGCTGAACGACATCAACGGCCGCACCCAGGCCGTGAACCCCGGTGCCACGGGCACGCAGAGCAAGCCGCTGACGTCGATGGACATCTACTCGGGCCGCAACTCGGCGCTGCCCAACTCGCATGTGCCCCGCAACGACGGCACCCTGTCGTCCACCCGCCCGGCGTACCGCTTCGACGGCCAGCCCGGCGCCGGCACGGCCAGCGACGTCAAGTACAACGAGAACGGCGGCGGCCAGCGCTTCAACAGCCTGGGCCACGAGTCGGTCCACGCCTGGCGCGCGTCCAACGGTGTCCAGGTGAGCCCCCTGGCCGCCAGCAAGCACAGCAACGCGGACGTCTTCAAGCAGCACCCGTCGCACTCGGCCAACATGAAGGACACCGTCGACAACCGCCTCCGCCTCACGGAGGAGTTCGAGACCGTTGGCCTGCGCCCCACGCCGCACACGAAGAACAACCCGACCGAGAACGCCATCCGCGCCGAGCACGGCCTGCCGTCCCGCCAGGACTACTCGGGCCTGAAGCCCGACGGGAAGAACAGCAACGACGTGGCCTTCAAGAACTACGACGAGGGCACCGACGCCCGGAACTTCTTCCAGAGGGTGTCCGGCCAGCCGACGCCCTTCCAGAAGATCGTCGGCGACCTGGAGAAGTGATGCACCGGGGGCCGCTGCCCCCGCCCGTGGGGGCGTTCAGGTCCGGAGGTCCGCCAGCCACCGCAGGGCGCGCAGGCCGGGCATGAAGCCGTACTCGCCTCCGCGGGTGACCACGAACCGCGACAAACCTTTCAGGCACCGGGGGATGGGCCGCCTCGGGTAGGAGAACTCGCCGGTCCCCTCGTTGGCGCCAACGAGGGGATCCTTCGCCTCACCCAGCCCCAGGAACTCACCGCCGTTGATCCACTCCGATTGCACGAACTCGAACTGCCGTCCGAGGTGCGAGCCGATGAAGGCGAACATCAAACCTCGCTCGGCGCCGTCATCCTCGAGGACGCCTTCGGGAAGCTCGGGCCCGTAGGCGGTTCCGCGCCGGATCATCCGGTGAAGTCTGACCACTCCAGCGACGGACGCGTCACGGGGGTTCGCGCGCCGGGCGTGCGACCCGGGAGGTGTCTTGTAGCCGGTCGGGTCATCCGCGTAGTGGAAGTCATTGTTGCGCCGGGGGTCGGCGCCCAGGGCGGGATCGTCGTGGTGCGGGCACAGCGCCAATGGCGCGCCGGTGCGCCACCTCCCCATCATCTTCGCCGCCAGCAGCTCCTCGTCCCCGGGACTGCTCGCGCTTTGCTTCAGGTATTGCCGGAACGCCGCCACCCGCTGATGGAGCTTGCGGAAGACGATGTACGTCCCATTGCGGCCCAGGACGTCGGGCTGGGGCATGGGTGGCGGGTTGCCTGTCTCATCGGGGTAGCCCAGGACGAACTCACCTGCCTTGAGCGGCGCCTCGTGAGGGTTGCTTCCCGGGATGCCGCTCCCCTCGACGGCCGGATGGCTGATGCCATCCCTGAACCCGAACGGCTCCCGCTCCGTACTGAGCGCGTGGCAGTCCTGACGCCAGAGGGCCTGGACGCCGCCCAGCTCGCGCAGGGCCCCACCCGCGCGCTCCAGCGCGGCGTCGAGCCGGGCCTGGTCCGGTGCGAGCGCCGTCAGCACGACATGGACGTCTGGGGTTCCCAGCGGCGATTCCCAATGTTCGGGGCTGCTCTCCCCTTCGTCCCCCAGCGCCCTCGCCCGGGCCGCCATCCCCTGCCGGAACTCCCACGCGAAGCTGTCCAGGGAGTCCCGGGGCACGCCCAGCGCCTCGAGCCCGGCATACGTGAGCGAGACGCTGACCCAGCATTGGGCGGCCGAGCGCTCCGGATGCGCGGCCGAGGACACCACCGAGCCGAGCCGGCGCATCAGCTCCCGCCCTGCCCTCCGGTCGTCGATGCGGAGGAGGATGTAGGTCGCGACGTACGGCGTGGGCCGGGGCCGAAGCACTCCGCTCTGGATGTCGTCCAGTTCGAGCATGTCAGCGGCCGGTGGCCAGGTTCTTCCAGAAGCGCTCGAGGCTCTCGTCCGCCCCGAACAGGGTGCTGAAGATGGTGGAGTCCGCCACCAGCACGTCGCCGGCCCTGCCATCGCCAGGCGGCATCCACACCAGGGCGTTGAACTCGGTGTTCCCCGCGTTCGTGAAGGGATGGGGCCGGGTCAGATCAATGGGCTGCTTCGCCAGGACGCGGACCGACCGGGTATCGTCCGTCGTGACCGCGTAGTGCGGCAGGTGCAGGTGGAAGTTGAAGTTCTGGACCCCGTTGAGCCAGCCGCGGGTGTCCAGGTCCTCGCGCACCGTCAGGGGGACGCTCCGGTTCGTTCCCTCGACGACGGCGGGGCGGAGGCCCCAGCGATTCTCGACGGGGATTCCCAGCCCCTGCATCAACGAGCGCGCATAGTTGCCAAAGCGCTGCTGGCGCGGCACCAGCGCGTCGCCATGATGGGCGTACTCGAGGGCGCGCTCCTGCATGTCCGGTGAGCGCCCGACGTCGTGGTGGGGGCCTATCACCAGACAGGTGCCTTCGCGCGCGAGGAACGCGCGAACCGCTTCAATCTCCTCCGTCGCGGCCACCTGCTCGGTGACGTCGTGGTCCAGGCTGAAGACGAGCAGCGTGTCCGCGTCGGCGAGGACCCGCTCGTCGAGCGGCAGGAAGAAGCCCGCCTGATCGACCCGCTGGAACATGGGGACTCCGTACCCGGTGGTCTCCTCGACGACCTTCTGGAACCGCACCCAGGCCCAGAAGAAGAGCTCCAGCGAGCCGGAGATTCCCTGCTGGAAGCTCCGCGGATCCGCCCACTGCGGGGACTCGTAGGTGGGCCAGAGCACCCGGCGGACCTCGGTCATCGTGGAGAACCGGTTGTCCATTCCGGTCGGATCCCGATTGGCCTCTCCGGGGTAGCTCCAGGACGTGTAGACGCTGACGCGCCGATGCCCCTTCGAATATCTCCTCGGTGCGTGGTTCTGGTTGTACGTCCGTGCGGGCGTCTTGCTCATGACAGGCCCTTCTCGCTGCGGTCCTATTGCATCTGCTCGAGCATCTCGGTGAACGCGGCCTTGAGCTTCAGGGCCTTCTTGATCTCATCGCTGCTGAAGTACGGGTATTCGCCGTATTCGAGGAAGCTGTTGCACTGGTGGTCCCGGAGGAACTGGATGAACGCCTGCGTGTTGGTCTTCCAGTCCATGGGGAAGCCCTCGAGGTTCTCGAAGGCCGTGTTGATTCCGGAGCGCGTGAAGATGACGACCGCGTCTTCGGTGTATTTGTCGAAATCGGTATCGAAGATGCCCTGATACATGAACCGGGTGTCGTTATCGAAGAGCACCCAGCGCAGGTAGTGGAGCTTGAGCGGCGCGAGGAGGTGGGGCTCGGACTTGAGGGATTCGGCCAATCGCTGGCCGTAGCCGCGCAGCGTCTCGGCGCGCCCCGGCTTGACGTTGGCGACGATGGTGAAGCCGTAACATGCGGGAGTCTTCGGAAAGATGGGGCCGTACTTCCCCTTCTCGAGGTGCTCGGTCGATTTGGGGATGGCCATGGCCTGAGGTGTGAGTTCCATCGCGAAGCTCCTTTGACGCTCACGTTTCAAGCTCGCGACGGGGCCTGGCGCATGCAAGTACCGCCGACTTCCGGCGACCAGGCTGCGTTTCGAGCGCTCCGCGCAGCCCCACCGTCGCCGGGCGTGCCCCGGGGCGCCCTTCTGACGGCTCAGCACCAGTGAAACAGGAAGGAGGACTCACCGCCCCGTTGAAGGTGGAGGTGAGTCCCCGCTCCACCTCACGGGCGGTACAGCTCCACCGAGGGATTGAGCGCGCTGGGGCTCAGGTAGCCGCCCGCGACCAGGATGTCGCCCGTGGTCAGCGCGGTGGTCGCCTGGTTGTAGCGCGGGGTGGACAGCGCTCCGGACGGCGGTGTGGCCATAGGGCCGGATGTGCTGGATCCGTGGCTCACGCGGGAGACGCGACTGGCGGATGGCGCGCACCTGCGACTGAGCGCGGTGGAGCGCCGCAGGAACAAGATCAGCGTCCCTGGACCCAACGCACCCTGGCGTCGCAAGAAGGCCAAGGAGTACGACACCCTGTTCCTGGAGGCCCGGCTGCGCGTGAAGGCGAAGCGGCACCCGCGGCTCGCGACGCTGACACAGGACCGGGCCCAGGAGGCGGTGCGCCTTCCGCCCGGTGCGAAGCTTCAGCGGCTGCGCATCTCCGGGGAGCGACTCCAGCTCCGGATCCGGCTGGAGGAGTCCTGGCTTCCCTTTGTCCCGAAGGACGCGCCGGCTGAAGCGTCGCCTGCCCCGGACGCGTCCCGCGCGGTGACGATGATGCTGCTGAGCCTCTACCAGATGCTCCACCTCGCCCGGACGCCCGAGGCCCCCAAGGCGCAGCAGCGCGAGAAGCCGCCGCATCGCCGAGCGAAGTCGCGGCGCCGCCGCTCCGGTTGAGCATGCCCTCAACGCGGGCCCACGCCGCCCTGAGGGTGGAGTGGGTGTTGACCGGTGAAACAGCCAGCGCGCGGGTGTCACCCCCGCGGCCTTCGCCGGCCCGCCGGGTCGTGTTGTTCCGGCGGGCCGCCATCCCCACGTTCGGAACCCCGGGTGGGGGGTCGCGAATGATGGTGTTCCTCATGGATGGGCAGTGCGCGCCCGCAAGGGCGGTGCGCCACTCGACCGCGGCGCGCAAGCTGCGCCTGGAGGTCCCCGACCCGCGGTGGAACACCTCCCTCTGCAGGCGGATGGAGCGAACCTTCGCCACCTGGCCCGGCGTCGTGGACGTGCGCGCGGAACCCCGCACGGGACGGTTGCGGGTGCGCTACGCGCCGCAGGCCCCGCTGACGTTCGGCGGGCTGGCCGCGGGACTGTTCCTACCGGCACGGGTGGGCGCGACGCCCGCGTGGGGCGCTCGGGTGGTGCGACGAGCGCGGCGGGTCACAAACACAACCTCTTCACTGGAGACACCTTCATGAAGTTCGACCTTCCCTCCTTTCTCATGGGCTACGGCGCGGGCGCGAGCACCGTGCTGATGACCAAGCATCTGCGGCCGCTCCTCGTGGAGGTGGCCACCTCGGCCTACCACTTCGTCGACCTGGTGCTCGCGCGCGTCGCGATGAAGCACGAGGACGTCGAGGACCTGATGGCGGAGGCGAAAGCGCGGGCTCGCGGAGGCGGCCGCACGCGGCCCACGGACGAGGCCAGGGCCTAGGGAGCGCACATGACGAAGAGCATCCACGTCATCCACACGTCACCGGGACGCACCCGCCTGCGGCTGCCGTGGTTGCGGCGCGACGGGAAGGAGGCTGCGTCGCTGGCGGACGACCTGCTGCGGGTGGAGGGCATCAACGAAGTGCAGGTGCGGCCCTTCACCGGCAGCGTGCTGTGCATGCACGACCCCGAGGAAATGGGCGTCGAGCGCCTGATAGAGGAGGTGTGCCGGAGCACCGGAGTGGACACGGTGGTGCGCCCTGGAGAGGAACTGCCCGACGGGGACGCCCTGCTGCGGTCCCTCGAGAAGGGCAGCGGCGTGGCGCGAGCGGCCACCTTGTTCATCAAGGGACTCAACGTGGAGGTGCTACGCGCCACCGAGGGCCACGTGGACCTGGGCGCTCTGGCGGCGCTGGGCTTCGCGGCGGCGGGCGCGGTGGATATCGCCGTCAAAGGAAAGCTCGACTCCCCTCCGTGGTTCAGTCTGGGCTGGTGGGCCTTCCGCACCTTCGCCACCATGGAGGAGTTGGCCATCCGGAACACCTCCGCCCACGTGCGCCACAACAACGGCGACGCGCCCCCACCTGGCAAGGTCGCCCACTGATGTCGGTCCGCGGTGGCGGCCTTTTGCAAGGCACCAGACAGCGCGGCGGTTGAACCGGTGAGCCTTTGAGCCCCACGGCCATGTCCCCAACGTCCTGGGGACTGGAGGGGTTCATGACAGACACAGGTAGCAGCGCGAGGTTGAGGAAGAGGTGGTGCGGGCCCCTGCTCGCCCTTCTCCTGGGGACAACACCCCTGCTCGCGGGCGCACAGCAGGAGCAGGCAACCGCCGAGCGCACCGAGTCCGATGCCAGGATCGATCCCCAGGCCCAGCGCATCCTGCGCCAGATGAGCGACTTCCTGGCCGAGCAGCGCGAGTTCTCCGTCCGCACCGAGGGGACGCTCGATGAAGTGCTCGACTCGGGGCAGAAAGTCCAACTGCAGCGCGCGGGCGACGTGCGCCTGCAGCGGCCCAACCGGCTCCGCGTGGACCGCGCTGGAGACCTGGCCAGACTCCACCTCTTCTATGACGGCCAGCGACTCAGCGTCCACGGCGAGCAGGCCAACGCCTATGCGACGACGCCCGCCCCTTCCACCCTGGATGCCACGTTGGACATGGCTTCGCAGAAGCTCGGGTTGGATGCGCCCGGGGGTGACCTGCTCGTCAGCAATCCCTACACCGCGCTCACCGAGGACGTGCGCTCGGGGAAATACCTCGGCTGCGCCAAGGTGAACGGCGTGCCCGTGAACCACCTGGCGTTCCGCAACCGCGACGGCGTGGACTGGGAACTGTGGGTCGAGGACGGCCCGCGGCCCCTGCCGCTCAAGTACGTCATCACCTCGCGGGACCTGCCGGGAGCACCGCAGTACTCGGTGACCCTGTCCGAGTGGAACCTGTCGCCCAAGCTCACCCCGGACCAGTTCCAGTTCACGCCCCCACGTGATGCCGCGCGCGTGTCGTTCCTCGCACCGGACTCGAAGGGCGGAGCGCAGCAAGGAGGCTCGAAATGACGACGCACACGCGCAAGCCCCGCCAGCGGGCGGCGGCGATGTTGCTGGGGCTCTTCTTCCTGGGAGAGGTGCTCCCGGAGGTGGCCCTGGCCCAGAACTACGGCACGTCGCGCCGGGTGGCGCGGCGCACCTCGCGACGCACGGCCACCCGTCAGGACGCCTACTCCGGCAACAACACGGCCGTGGTGGCGGCGCCGGTGGGCGCGCAAACCGTCACGTCGCTCCCCGCGGGCTGCGCGGCCTCGACGGTGGGCGGCGTCGCCTACCAGCAGTGCGGCGGCGTCCGCTACCGTCCCTTCTACCAGGGGGACACCCTCGTGTACGTCGCCGAGTAGTCCCTGTCTGGCTATGACAGGAGCTCGACGTAGCCGTCCGTCCCATGCACACGGATCCGCTGCCCGTCCCGGATGAGCCGGGTGGCCTGCTGCACGCCCACGACGGCTGGCAAGCCGTACTCCCGTGCGATCACCGCGCCGTGGGTCATCAGGCCGCCGACCTCCGTCACCAGGCCCTTGATGGACACGAACAAGGGCGTCCAGCTCGGGTCCGTGAAGGAGGTGACCAGGATGTCGCCCGCTTCGAGCCTGGCCTCCGCCATGTCCAGGATGACGCGGGCCCGCCCCTCGATGGTCCCGGCGGAAACCGCCAGGCCGACCAGCGCGCCGGCCGGCAGGTCATCGCGTCGGTATGCCCCGGCGATGACCTCGCCCTCCGACGTGAGCACCCGGGGCGGTGTCAGTGATTGATACGACCTGAACGCGTCCTTGCGCTGACGGATGAGCAGCTCATCCACATGGTTCGTGCGCACGACGTCGTGGAGTTCCTGGAGCGTGAGGTAGAAGATGTCTTCCTTCTCGCGAAGCACCTGGGCCTTCACGAGGCGCTCGGCTTCTTCCAGCAGGGCCTGCTTGTAGACGAGGTATCGGTTGACGATGCCGTACTTCGGATACTCCCGGTACCCCATGAAGGTCCGGACCCGGTCGATCATCCGCTTTGTCTCTTCGGCCTTCCCCTCTCCGTCCGGCAAGGCCCGCAGGCGCTCCAGCACCTCCTGTTCCTTCTTCCAGGCCTGCTGACGTCCCTGCTCGAAGCGCCGCGCGCCGGCACCCGGCTCGAAGTTCTGGATGTTGCCCAGGAGAATGGGCACGAGCGTGGAAGGCCGTTCGCTCCAGCGCGGCTTCGTGATGTCGATCTCGCCGGCGCAGCGCATGCCGTACTTGTCGAGCCAGGCGCGGATGGCGTCTCGCGCTTCCCGGCCGCCAGCGAGCGTGTCCATCGCGTCCAGGAATCCCTCGTCCTCGACCTGGCGCAGGAAGGCCACCACGTCCGGATGCGGGCGGATCACGTCCGCGACCTCCAGGAGCGCCAGCCCCATCTCCGACGTGACGTTGTTGGGGACGGACTGCGTGAGCGTGTCGGCGGCGTTCTTCTCGCCCAGCCACGCCTGCAGCTGATCGTTGAGCCACCAGGTGGCCTCCATCCCGGCCATGATGACCTGATGGCTTCGCGGCTCGAACAGGAGCCGCTTCAGCTCCTGGATGTCCGTCAGGATGAAGTCGATCAGCGCCGCCCCGGACTTCGTCTGGATGTCGCGCTTCAAGGCGGCGATGGAGGCCTGATTGCGGCCAATCAGTTCGTCGACGATGGCCGGATCGGTTTCAATCGGGGCGGGTGCGCCGCCAGCAGGGGGCCTGACGGGACTCGCGTCCGGGAGCGGCCGGATGAAGTCGCCACGTCCGAGGAGGGTCTGCAGCGCATCCCTGATCAACGGATCGGATTTCCCCAGGCCCTCCACGAGGACCGCGCGGCCCGCTGGCGATGCCAGGAGCTGGGTGACGTCGACGAACAACCTCCCGCCGGCCTCGAACATCGGCCGCAAGGCCGTCAGCTGGAACAGGGAGAGCCCCAGGGGCTTCATGGCGTCGGTCATCATCTGCTGATGACCGACGGAGACGTAGACGTGGTTCTCCGAGTCGCTGGCCACGGGGATGGGGAACAGCGTGGTGATGGGCCGGCTCTGGACGAAGAAGAACGCGTCATCGACCCGGCACCATTCGATGTCCTGGGGGCGGCCGAAGTGCGCTTCGATCCGCCGGCCCAACTGGGCGAGCCGCACGACCTGCTCATCCGTCAGCGCGGGCTGCTGCTGCCGGTCCGGAGCAATCGCCTGTTCCTGAGTCCCGCCTGCCGGCAATGCGTGGATGGCCAGTTGCTTGGTGGCGACCGTCTTGGCGATGACCTCACCGTCCCGCACCTTGTAGGAGTCCGCGTTCACCAGTCCGGAGACCAGGGCCTCGCCGAGGCCGAAGCTGGCCTCCACCGAGGAGACCTTCCGGTGGGAGCTGATGGGGTCGGCCGTGAACAGGATGCCGGCCGCCTGCGGGAAGACCATCTGTTGCACGACCACCGCCATGCGGACCTTGCGGTGGTCGAAGCCGTTCCGCAGGCGGTAGATGACAGCCCGCTCGGTGAAGAGCGAGGCCCAGCACCGGCTGACGTGCTGGAGGATCGCCGCCGTCCCCACGATGTTCAGGTACGTGTCCTGCTGGCCCGCAAAGGAAGCCGTGGGCAGGTCCTCCGCTGTCGCGCTTGAACGCACTGCGCAGGCGGCGTGCTCGCCGAGCCGGGCGAGCGCGTGGGTGATCGCCGCAGCCAATTCGTCGGGGATGGGGGTCTCTTCGAGCGTCCGGCGGACCTCCGCGCTGAGGGCGCGGATCTGCTCTCGGTCGTCCGGCTTCAGGCGCGACAGCTGCTGGAGCTGCTCGTCGATGGACGGCGCTTCCGCCAGGATCCGCTGGAAGGCGTCCGTCGTCACACAGAAGCCAGCCGGCACGCGGATGCCGTCGATCCGCGAAAGCTCTCCCAGATGCGCGCCCTTGCCGCCCACGACCGCGACCTGCGTCTGGTCGATCTCCTGGAGACCCAACACGTAGCAGCCCATGCGCTCCCCTCCCTCTCGCGAAAGGGCGGCACTGTACTCCTTGGGTGCCCCCTGGAGGCCCGACCGGCGGCGTGAAACTCTCTGGCGGAGGACACTGAGGTCGCAATCAGGGAGGCAGGAGAGATGGGTTTTGGAAGTCGGTCCGCGCTGGGTTCGGTGTTCATCATGCTCCTGGGCGCGAGCGTTCCGCGGGCGGTCAGCGCCGAGCCCGCGGCACAGGAGCTCAAGCGCTTCAAGGCGAGCGAGACGACCGGGGCGATGTTCGTCCTGCGCGCGACGGGCTGCCACAAGGCGGGCGACACCTGCCAGCTCGAGCTCGAGTTGAGTGACGCGGCTGGCGGGAGGCGAAAGGCGAAGCTGCCCTCCGGCATGGCGTACGGGATTCAAGCCGAGTCCTCCGAGAGCTGGACCTCCGGCGAGGAGGAACAGAACGTCACGACCTCCGTCCAACCGGTACGACTGGAGGCCGAGAAGTGGGGACTCCTCGCCACCCAGCAGGGCGGGTTCGAACACGTCCATCGCCACCACCGTCTCTACGTGGTCAAGGACGGCGGGGTGGCGGAAGCCTGGAACGGGGATGAGAACTTCGCGGGTCCGGAAAGCTCGCACGTCGGCCCGTATCCGCTGACGCCGGGCTCACCGGTCGAGGGCTTCTACAGGGAGTATGCGTTTCTCTCCGCCGAGCCCGATGAGTGGAAGCTCGATGCCTACCGCTGGGATGCCGCTGGCCGCAAAGTGGTGAAGGAGCTCCGGAACCGGCCCGCGCGCTACGCGGCCATCATCGGAAGCTTCAAGACGGTCCAGGAGGCCATCGCAGCGCGCGCCAGTGCGCAGCTGGCTCAAGCCTGCGCGAGCGGCTTCCTGGTCCTCGAAAGCACGCCGCACAAGCGCCTGACGCCGGGGCTGTTCATCGTGACGAGCATCCACGCGGAGAAGAAAGCAGCCGAGGCCGCGCTGAAGAAGGTCGGAGCCTGCAATCCGAAGGTCTCCGGCTACGTCAAGGCTCTCTGAAAAGACTCATCGGAGGTCCTGCCTCACCCAACGCGCCAGGGCACTGCGCGACAAGACCCAATCCCTCTCCCCGGGTTCTTCGTTCGCATTGATGCGCCTTCATACAGTTAAAGCTCACACACGCCGCGACTTCAGGTCAGGGGGTGGAGATGGGCCAACCCACAGGAAGCTTCGAGGTTTCCGAGGATTTGCTTCAATTGGGCTCTACGGGGTCCGCGGTGGCCAACCTCCAGAATCATCTCCGGCTGGCTGGACTCTATAAGAGGCCCATCGATGGTTGCTTTGGAACGGACACAGCCTATGCCGTCAGACAGTTCCAGTTCGACAGGAAGCTGAGCCCGGACGGGATCGTGGGCCCCTCGACCTGGGCGGCCCTGAGCACCCTCTCCGCTCCTGCCTCAACAATTGGCAACGCCAACAGCCCCAAGGGCTTTCCGTTCGAGATGGGTATAGGGGTCTACAGTGTCGGCCTGGTGTCCAACAGCGCTGGCGTGAACCTTCGAGCCCAGCCCGATCCGACCGGCACGTTCAAGAAGAAACTCGCTTTCAACACACGCGTTCTCGTAAGCCGTGAGCTTGCGGGCGACTGGTACTTCGTGACGCTCGCGGATGGAAACTCTGGCTTCGTCTACAAGAAATACATCAGCATCAACCCACCCGACCCCGGCTCCGTCCTTTACAAGATCAAGAAGAGCGAAGGCGCGCTGGCCATCGTCAAGCAGCACTACAAGGGGTCCGCCATCAAATGGGGACAGGACGAGCGCTACTATGCCAATGTCCTTGTCGAGGCGAATCGGGGCCAGGGGCTCCGCGGAATCTACAACCCGACCGAGGACGCGGCCTGGGACAAGACCCAGACGCGTGAAGGCTACCTCATCTGGATTCCGAGCATGGAGTTCGCCAAGAGCCTGCGAGGCAAGGTGGGCTCAGGCTCCATCTCGTATGAACTGTGGCAGGACGTCAAAGCTGTCGCCACGAACGTTGGGAACGCCTACCTGGGGAATCTGGCCTTTTCCGCGGGCCTGATTCACGGCGCGCTCGAATCCGTCTGGGATCTCCTCACAGGGCTCATTGATCTGCTGGAGTTGGTATGGAAGCTCGTCTACAGCTTGCTGAGCGGCGAGATCCTATCGGACTTGAAGGGCCTGTGGGATCTGGCGGCATCGTTGAACCTGAAGACGCTGACCGAGGCAGGCATCCAGGCTCTCTCCAACCGCTGGAACGATCCAAATCTCCTTCGCCGTGAGCATTTCCGGGGCTGGCTGATCGGGTACGTCATCGTCGAGATCGTGTTGGCGGTTGCTACTGCGGGAGCCGCCATTGTGAAGTGGGCAGGCAAGGCGGGAAAGCTTGGCAAGCTCCTCTCGAAATTCCCCAAGTTCGTGAAGCTCGCGGAGAAGGCGAAAGACCTCACGAAGCCCCTGGACAAGGCGATCCAGGCGGCTAAGAAGTCAGGGGTCCGTTCCGCGGTGAAGGCACAGGGGAAGGTGAAATCCTTCTGGTCACGGCTTCATCCCTCGAAGCTGGCTCAGGCTCGGACACGCCGAGCATTACTGCGTACGAAACTAAAGAACACTCGCGTCCAATTAGGGAAGGCTCGCCTCCAGGAACATCAGGCGAATAAGAAGGCTCGTCTTTCGAGACTGACACAAGCCAACCCCGTCGACATACGTCGTGCGAACAGACTCCGGAGGTTTCCGGCAATGTCGCGAAAGCGCTTGCATCACATCATCCATGGCGACAAGTGGGGCGGCGGACATGGACCGAACTCGCCGAAACCTGGCAAAAGCAAATTCAAGGCATCTTTCGACATCTTCGAAGCCATCATCGACTCAGCCCGCACGGGAACAATAGGTCCCAACTACAAGTGGGGCACGAAAGTCCGTCTTGACGGTTCGTTTTGCGTGCAGAAGACGTATCCCTACTCCGTGGGATTCACCCCCGATGGCCAACCCGTTCACTCCATTCTGGTCGCCATTAGCGATGACGGCGCTATAATCACCTCCTTCCCTGCTCCTCCGTGAGGACACCATGTGGATGAAGTGCGTACTGTCTGACGAGGAGCTCAAGCGAAGCACCTCGTCCGAAGCCGACGACTTGCTGGTGGGGTACCATCTTTTCCAGACAGCCATCTTCTTCGGTACGAATTCCCATCCCAATGCCTTTGGGGATGTGACGGCTGCGGAGTCGGGTGACTTCAGCAAGTCCTTGTTCGTCGTGCCAGGAGTCGACTTCGCGATGGCGTGGTCCAGTGTGTTTCCCTGGCTCGAATCCTCCGAGAAGAAGTGGGTCTATCAGCATCCTGACGATGCCGCGCGGCTCGTGCTGGAGAAGGCCGACGGCGAGCGGGTTCGAATCTACCTGGACTGGGCGCCTACGAAATTCGTTGAGGCGGGTGAAACCGAGCTGGGTGAGGTCAGCCTTGAGGTGGTGGACGAGCTGGTCATCAAGCTGGTGGACCACCTCCCCAAATGCCCTGCGAAGGATGTGGCCGAAAGCCTTGAGGGTCTAGACGAGGCATATTCGGAGCTGGAGTAGCGCCAAGGCCCTTCTCCGGCACCCGGTGACGAGGACTGCCCCATGAGTGATGTCCACCTTGTCTCCATTGGCGGCGGTGCGATCTCGCTGACACATCGCCCCAAGCTCAAGGACTTCTCCACGCTGCGTGCCGAAGGGGTGACTCACGTCGTCACCCTGCTTGCGGAGACCGAGGGCGCACGCCAGCTTGGCGAGGCCGCGACCCGAGCGGGCCTCGGTTGGATTTGGGTTCCGTTTCACGGCGGAGCGGTCCCGGCCCCTGAGCGGACCCAGGAGCTCAGGCAGGTGTTGCGCCAACTGAGCGCCATCGTCGAGGGTGGCGGCAAGCTGGTCATCCACTGCTCGGCGGGGATTCACCGCACGGGCATGTTCGGCTACGCGCTCTTGCGACAGCTCGGACTGAGCGCCGACGCTGCGCGCGCCAGGCTCGCAGAGTTGCGTCAGGTCACCGCGGAGGGCGTAGGCCCAGACCGCCTGGCCTGGGGGGATGCGATGGTAGAGCCCTGGTCCTGCACTTCTGGGTGAGGCCAGACTCGAGGAGCTGGAGTAGCGCGGAGCCGGCCACATCAGGCTCACAGATGGGGGAAGGCAGCGACGCTGGTGCCGCCCAACAGCACGGGAAGCTTCAGGCTCAGGACGACGGCCCCTTCGAAGCCATACCGGGGCCGTTGGTCCTCCGTGGCGAAAAGCGGGATGCCCAGGCGCAGGCCCAACGAGCCGTAGATGAAGGAGAAGTAGGGCGCGATCTGGAGCCCCGTGGTGGCTACGTGCGTCCGGGACTCCGTTTCGTGCATCACGCCCAGCTCCAGCCCCAGCAACATGAAGTTGCCCTGGATGCCCGCGCTCAGCCGGGTATGTGAATCCTCGATCCGCTGCGCCTGACCGAACACGCCCAGGGCATGGATGTCGTCCGCGATGTTGAGGGACGCCTCCAGCCCCAGCCCCGACCCCCGCGCAGAGCTGCTGAACAGGGGGCCGATCATGAGCCACGTCTCGCCTTTGGGGAACGAGGGATCCGCCCGGGCCACGGACGCGGTGAGGACGCAGAGAAGAATGAGGAGGTGTTTGGACATACAGCACACGGTAGCAACCGCCATGCCCGAGGCCGCGTCCTCCGGGAACCATGCCGTTCCGTGTGCAGCGAGCTGCACGGTGTGCACCGCGATGCCGAGCCGTCAGCCACGCTTCGGTGTGTACCGCCGCGCGGCCTCGTCCTCGGTCCGTCGTATGGACGCAGGTAGGAAGCGGCTTCGTCCGGTGGCAACCAACGTTGCAGGGGGAGCATCTGACCGGCCCCCTGCCCCTTCAGCCACGCAATGGCAACCCGGCGGAGACCGTCTCCAATCGCAAGCGCCCTTCCCGGAACTCCGCCACTGCGTGGCCATCCGGTGCATCCGGAAGGTTGACGTGGAAGGTGCCCCGGTACCAACGCGCCCTCCCCTCGCCCACCGCTGGAGCCGGAAGCCGCTGCCTCAGCTCCTCCGGAAACGCGGACGCGGCGGCGGCGAGGCGGGCCTCCGCTTCGGCGGGCTCGCGTATCGCGAAGTCATCCCATACACAGCCATAGGGCGACCCCATATGGCCTGACACGGTGAGGTCCACATCCAGGGCCTCCGCGAGCAATGACACCAGCGGCGCCTTTCCTGGGCTCACGTGCGTCACGAGCACCCGGACCTCTCCAGGCACCCTCGGCCGCGCCGAGTCCAGCAGCGCAGAGAGGTCGCGAGCCGTCGCGTGAATCTTCCCGCGGCCTCCGTCGATGGGCGCGTCAGCTCCCAGCAGATTGGGAAGCAGGTTCCCCCCGAGTCCGAAGAAACGGAACGGGCCATGCGTCGCTGTTCCCAGCAGCGTCAGGTTGGGGACGTGCTCGCGCCCCGCCAGGAGCGAGGCCACGAATCTGCTGACGCGGCTCGATTCGGACGCGAAGCGCGGAGCGTGAGGATGCCCTCCGGCTCGCGCAACGCGCCTGTGAGCACGCAGGAGATGGCGGCTATGTGCGTCTGCGGGTGATGGGCCTGCGGATGGTCGCTCGCATCCAGGGCGCTCCGGACCAGGAGCGCACGCTGGCCCGGGCCGCCGCCATCGCGAATCGGCTGGAGGACCCCGAGCTGCGCATCCGCATCGACCGCGCGCGGGAGCGGGGCTAGGGCTTGTAACCCTTGGGCCAGCGGGTCTTCTCGTCGTACTTCGACTCTTTCGCATTGCCAGGCATCTTCGCGCCGGTCAGGTCCGCGCCCCGGAAGTTCACGAAGTTCAGCTTGGCGCCCGAGAAGTCCACGTCTCGCAGGTCCGCGCCGTCGAAGCGGTTCCACGTCACATCCGCGCCGTCGAAGCGGGCTCCACGGAGCTTCGCCCCGGAGAAGACAGCCCGGTAGCAGGAGGCCCGGGTGAAATTCGCTTCGCGCAGGTCCGCGCCCCGGAAGACGGTGTCGGTGAGGTCCGCCTTCGTGAAGTCCACCCCCTGGAGGCGGGCCTCGGTGAAGTCCAACACCTGGAGCCGGTACGCGCCCAGCTTGAGCCCCGCCAGGTCCACGCCCTGCAACGGGACCGGGAACCGCTCCCCCTGGGCGTCCATGTAACGCTTGCGCCATGAGTTCCAGCGCGCCTGGCTGTCCTTCACCTCGTTCCGCAGCATCGCCAGGGCCTCTGCCGTGGTCGGCAGCAGCAGCTCCATGAAGTGTCTCTCGGAGAGCTCCGCGAACGTCGCGCCCTTGGCCTTAACCCCCGAGGCGACGCTGGCGGCGGCACCATTTCCCAGCACCAGGTGGGTGACCTGCGCATCGGGTCTGGCAGCGACCGAGGCGCCCAGTTCCTTCAGCAATCCCTCACGGAACGTGGGCGTCGCGTCCCTGAAGCGGCCCCCGAAGAGGAACCGGGCCCCTTCCAGGCGCTTCTCGAACAGGCCTTCGGGCTTCTGGGCCAGGGCGTTCCTGCCGCTCCTGGGCTTTGGCGCATCATCCAGGAGGAACGGGGCCCCCGCGTCGAGCGGCCCGTCCTTCAGCGTCTCCACCACCACGCTGCCGTCCGGCCCCACATGGGCCACCGTGTCGCCGAGACGCGCGATGGGCCTCGCCTTCTTCACCAGCGAGGTGGCGCTGGCGTCCTCCGGGGCGGGCTCCAGCCAGCGCGCGTTCGCCGGGTCCGTTGCGTCCACGTGGAGCAGCCGCCCCAGTGAATCCGCCACCACGACGCGCGTGTCGCCCGCGAAGAACACCTGCCCCAGGACCGCGTCGGGCCGTTCGAGCTTGCACAGCGTCTCGCCGCTTCGCGGATCCACGAGCAGCAGCCAGCTGTCCGCGTCATCACGGTCGATTTCAATCACACTCACCGCGATCCACCCGCGGGGGGAGACCGCCAGCCCCTCAACCTGTCCGCCGCCATCCAGTGCGATGTCCCGGATGCGCTCCGGCTTCTTTCCCAGCCGCCACAGGTGCAGGGCGTCGTCCGCGGTGGCCAGCCACGCATCCTCGGGCCCGAAGGCGCAGGCCTGGACCCGTTCCTTGTGCACCAGGTCTGCCTGGAGCAGGGCCCGCTTCAGCACCCAGACCTGGGCCCGCTCCTGCGCGGGCGCGGCGATGCGCGTCTCATCCCGGGAGAGGGCGAGCGGTCCCGAGGCGTAGCTGACCAGCTCGAAGGCCTCGGGGGAGCTCTCGCTGAGCGACTTCTCGACGTAGATGGACGAATGGTCGAGCCGCACCAGCGTTCCGGACGACAGGGCCTTCACGTCCGTGGGAGGGAAGTTGGCTTCAACCTCCTTCCGCGCGCCAGAGCCCAGATCCCACGAGACAAACGCTTTGTTCGACGCGGCGACGACGGTGTCTGACGTCAGCGCCAGCCCCAGGATGGGCGACGGCGCGGCCGCCCCGGCGATGGGCGCAAGGTCCTCCATGGACCACACGCTGAGGGCGCCCTGGGTGGACCCGCTGGCGAGCCACCGCCCATCTGGAGACAGGACCGTCACCGGGCCCTGCATGTGGCGAGCGGGCACCTTGAGGGTCGGCCCATCGTCGCCGTCCGGCACGCTCCAGGTCCACACCTGGCCCTCGTTGCCCAGCGAGTATGCGCGCGTGCCGTCGGCGGAGAAGCCCACCCACCGGCAGCCCGCGGGTCCGCGTCCCTTGCCGAACTCGTGCCGTCCCACGAAGTGCTTCACCGGCTTCAGCGTCGGCAGGTCCCAGAGCTCCACCTTGCCGTTGCCGTGGCCCACGAGCAGGTGCTCACCCGAGGGCGAGAAGGCCAGGGCCAGGCCCCTGGTGCTCTTGCGCTTCGCCTGCGCCTTGCCGGTCCGCGCGTCGAACAAGCGGACCACGCCTTTCGACGACCCGGTCGCGAACCACGCGCCGTCCGCGCTGAAGGCGACGGCATACAGGTCTCCCTCCATCTCCTTGAGCTTGTGGATGACGGAGTGGCCCTCCACGTCACGGACGTGGGCCACGTTGTCTTCAATGGTGACGAACCGGGACCGGTCCGCGCTCATGCCCGCCAGGCGGAGGTGCTGCCCGTCCTCCAACGTCCAGACCACCGAGCCCTTCGCGGAGAGGCGGTGGATGATCCCCCACCCTCCCACGAGGACCTCATTCCCTGGCAGCGCGTGCACCACCTGAAGGTGACCGTCTGCCTTGTGCTGTTTGACCGCGTTCCCGCTCGCCACGTCGAAAGACACCACGTGAGAGTGACCGTCATCCCCCGTGGAGAGGGCAGCCCACAGGTGCTTCGAGTCCGGCGAGAAGTCGATGCCGATGAACTCGCCGGGGACGTTGAAGGGGGCAGCGCCGTAAACGCGTCGAGCGGTCATGAGACAACTGCATACTCAACAGGGACCCTCGCGGAAAGTGAACCCATGCTCGCACCCGCGGCGTCCCTCGTCTCAGGTCGCGCCCGGCTTCCACGCGGACGCGGAGCGCAGCAGGCCCGCGCCGCTCACGATGAGGATCCCGGTGAGGACCAGCACCGCGCCCACCGCGAAGGAGATGTCCGCCTGTTCCTTCAACACGAGGATGCCCGCGCTGATGCCGAACAGGGGCGTCATGAACGAGAACACCGACAGGTTGGAGGCGAGGTAGTGGCGCAGGAGCCAGAACCACACGAGGTAGGTGGCGAAGCAGACGATGACGCACTGGAAGAACAGGCTCGCCCAGGCCACGGGGACCATCGTGATGGGGCCGGCCTGGCCCGTGAGAAAGGCCACGGGCAGCAGCAGCGCGGCGCCGCCCACCAGCTGATACAGCAGGGTCTGCGTGGGCGGTGCGTCGGACAGCGACGAGACGCGAATCACCACCGTGGTGGCGCCCCAGGACAGGCCCGCGAGCAGTCCCATCGCATCTCCGCGGAGCACGCCCGGGCTGAGTCCGCCTCGCAGCCAGCCGCCGCCAAAGGCCAGCGCGATGCCCGCGAAGGCCACGCCAATTCCCAGCCACTGCGTCCGCTTCAGCCGCTCGGAGGGCACGAACCAGTGCAGGCCCAGCGCGGAGAAGACGGGCGCGGTGTAGAGGAAGACGCCCATGTGCGAGGCGTTCGTGTGTCGCAGCCCCTCCGCCACGAAGAGGAACTCCAGGGAGAAGAGCACGCCCACGAGCATGCCGGCGCGCCATGGCCCGCGGCGCAGCAGCCCCCGCTCGCCCCGCACCCAGCACAGCAGCGCCACGAGCAGCGCGGCCACACCCGAGCGCAGCGCCATCTGCATGAGGTTGGGGACGTAGGGAGCGGCCATCTTGACGGCCACCTGCTGGAAGCCCCAGATGGCGCACAGCACGACCATGGTCGCGAGCGCGAAGCCATCCGCGGGTTTTCGTTGGGAGCTCATGACTTCATCCTGCGGCTGACGGGGCGGATGGATATAGCGAGATTCCGACAACCCATCCCGAGAAGCCGCCATGGCGAAGCAGCTGCAAGTTCCCTTCACCTCAAAGCTTCCACACCCCGTGTATTTCCGGGCGGCGAGCCTGCCCGCGGAGGCGGCCTATCCGCGGCACCGCCATCCCTGGGGTGAGTTCGTCTACGCGTACAGCGGGGTGATGGAGCTCAAGCTGGCGGGCAGCCACTACCTCGCCCCTCCGCAGTACGGCATCTGGCTGCCGCCCGACCTGGAGCACCGGGGCATGAACCGCTTCGAGGCGAGCCACTGTTCGCTCTACCTCGACCCCGCGTGGTGCCGGGGGTTGCCCAGGACAGCATGCGCGATGGCGGTCAGCCCGCTGATGAAGTCCTTGATGGAGCACCTGCGCACCCATGAGCTGGCGCAGCCACGCACCAGCGCCGAGCGCAGGTTGTTCCGGGTGCTCATCGACCAGCTGGCGCTGGCCCCCGCCCATGGCAGCTACCTGCCCATGTCCGATGATCCGCTCCTGCGGCCGGTCCTCACGGCGTTGGAGCAACACCCGGAGGATGAGCGCTCCCTGACGGAATGGGCCAAGGAACTGCACACCACCGAGCGCACGCTGGAGCGCCGCTGCCAGCAGCACCTGGGGTTGTCGTTCAGCGAATGGCGCCAGCGGCTGCGCGTGGTGAAGACGCTCGCGATGCTGGAGCAGGGACACGCGGTGGAGGCCATCGCGCTGGACCTGGGCTACAGCAGCGCCTCCGCCTTCATCGCGATGTTCCGGCGGATGACGGGCACCACGCCGGACAAGGTCCGCGGCCACGGCTTCGTGGCGTCGTGAGGAGCCGGCTCAGGGGACGGCGCTCACGTCCACGTCGATGACGCGTGGCTCCTCGGTGCTCGTCGTGCTGGTGACCGGGGGCATCGCGGCGGCCACCTTGAGAGTCAGCGCCCATCCGCCCGTGACGAGTTGGGTGGGCACGTACTTCCAGGAGAGGCGCACGGCGCCCGTGGTCTCGCCCTCGGCCTGGAGCGCCTCGCGCGCCCGCTGCTCGATCTGCGCCGTCGTCAGCCGCGTCCGGAGCAGGTGGCCCGAACGGCCCAGAGCCGGCCAGCTGATGAGCGCGCGCTGGAAGCTGCCATCCGGCCCATGGGAGACCACCGCGCGGTGGCCCTCCACGCGAATGCCATTGATGGCGCGCATCACGAAGGTCTTGTGGCGATGGAGCGCGGGCGCTTCAAGGCCCGCGGGGTCCTCGCTCTGGGTGAACGACTTCACCTGCCGTACCGGCCCGATCTCCGACGTGGGGATGCCCCAGCGCTGCAGGCGGGCCAGGGCGGTGCGCTGCAAGAGCGCGGGCTCCTGCGGTGTCTCCGGGCCACTGGCGACCTTGTTCAGCACCAGCACCTGGCCTTCGGACGGGTCGCGCTCCAGCTTCCAGGACAGGGACTCCAGGTCCGCGCGGGAGCCCAGCGTCTCCGTCTGGGTGAAGGGCTCGGTCGTCCCCACCAGGGAGCCCTGCAACGCGGCGTCACCAAACGCGGTGCTGGGAAGCAGCGCGGTGGGGATTCCTCCGGTGGGGGGCGTGGCAATCGCCGTGGAGTCGATGATGAAGCCGACGGTCGCACGGGAGGACTGGGTGGTGACGGCGGCGGGATCCATGAAGGCACCGTCGTCGCAGCCAGACACGGCGGCGAGCGGCAGGACGGTCAGGAATCGGATGAGGAGATGGCTTTTCATGGCGGTTCGTTCTTTCTGTTCGAAGTCGAGGGGGGCGGTGGTCACTCGGGCAGCTTCTGCCCGCTGGAGGGGTCGCAACCCCCCACGTAGAAGATGGTGGAGGCGACCTTGCGCCCGGTGCTCTTGCGGTCCCGCCAGCCGCCGGCTTCGAACATCGCCACGCGCTGCGCCTTGGTTTCACCGAAGACGATGGACACCGGGCAGTCGTCGTTGTCGGTGCCCTTGTCCCAGTCGTAGGCCTCGTCGATCCAGTTCTCGCCCGCGCCGTCGCCCCGCGAGTTCGCCACGTAGCGCTTCACGTAGCTCGCCACGAAGTTGCCGCACGACGAGTCGCCGTGAAAGGCATTCCACATGCTGAAGCCGCTGGTGGGCGTCACGAGCGCGGTCCGGTACCCGCCCTGCTTCCAGACCTGGTAGTCGCCAGACTGGCAGGCCTTCACGACGGCGATGTTCAGCTTGCCGTTGCCCAGGCTCATGTGGGTGTCCGTGACGGCGGAGCACGCATCCACGTTGGTCCCCATCACCAGCCAGCTGCGAAGGTTCGCCTCGCTGTGGCCGCCGTGGGTGTGCACGAAGAGGACGTCCGCGTCGTCCACGCCGGCATTGGCCTGGGTGTCCTTCGCGTCGGCTGCGGCCCCCTTCGAGGCATCGGTCCAGAGGTCGGTGCGCGCACTCGAGTTGTTGATCGTGCGGACATCCGTCCAGAGTCCGGAGCTGATGAGTGAGTCGAAGTAGTTGGCGAACTCCGCCGCCGTCTTCGTATGCACGGAGTGCGATTCGGCATTGCACTGCCCCGCGCCTCCGAAGTTGGCGATGCCGTAGACATGGGTTTCGTTCGCCAGCGCCGCCGCGGGCAGGAGCAGCGCGAGCGCCGCGCCCGTCCACGGGTGGGTCTGCTTCCGGAGTCTCATGGTCCGTCTTTCTCCCCGTCTGGGGTGTCGGTGATGGGCCATCAACGAAATCCGGGCGGAATTTCCCTCACCCCCTTCGCGAGAAAGTCGAGTGACTGAACGGAGGGCCAGGGGGTGTTAGGGTGGAAGGTCCCGTGAACGAACTGCCCCTGCCCAAAGAGTCTCACCTCAAACCCTTTCCATTCGTCGCGCCGCACCGGGTCCTCGCGTGGGGGGTCTGGGTCGGCATCTTCCTCGTCGCCTACAACTATTTCAGCCGAGGCGGTGGTGCGGCTCGGGAGGCCCTGGGGGAGCCGCGGTTCTTCATCCCGTTCGTCGTCACAGTCTTCCTGACGCTGTTCGCCTTCTTCTACTGGCGGATCCGTCGCTGGTTGGGGACCTACAACCAGGCGATCGCCTTCTACAGCGCGGGGGATGAGCAGGAAGCCTCCCGCCGCTTCGAGGAGGCCGCCCGCCGCGCAACGCAGGGGGCACAGCGGACGGTGTCGGTCGCCATGATGGGCCAGTGCGAGTTGGCACAGGGGAACACCGGGCGCGCGCTGGAGCTCTTCGGCTCGGCGGAGCGCTCCGGGAAGCTCCGGGGCTCCGTGCCGGCGATGTACAAGTGGATGCCCAACCTGATCGCCATCGTGCGCTTCGCGGAAGGAGATATGACCTCCGCGCGCGCCTGGCTGGAGGAGGGACGCAAGCGCAACAGCGACCTGCCCCCCATCTACGCGCTGCTGCCGGAGGTCGCGCTCCTCTGCCGCGAAGGCAACCCCGCCGCCGCCGTGTCCACGCTGGATGCACGGGCGGGCGAAGCGGATTCACTGGTGGGGCGGGACGCACGCCGGCTCAAGCTCCTCCGGGCCTTCGCCCTGGATGCCCTGGACCCGGCGAGCCACACGGCGTCCATTGATGCCGCGCTCGCGTCGTTGCAGCCCGCGCGCCCCGGCGACTTCGAGTTCCTCTCCGGCCGGTGGCCCGAGCTGCAAGCCTTCATGGAGCGGCGGGGACTCTCCCGCGCGGCGTAAGGAGGGGAAGGATGCCACGCAACAAGCAGGAATACGGTCTCAGTCACGCGGACCGCGTCGCTGAGATTGAGCGGAAGTTCGGACGCGACCAGGTGGAGCCCGTGCTCGCGCAGTTGAGCCGGGTCTCGAATCCCACCGATCGATTGCTGGGCGCCATTGTCTTCTGCGCCAGGGAGGGACATGTCGAGGAGATTGCCGGACTGGTGTCGCTCGCCAACACGGATGCCACCAGGCTCTTGAACGCCGCGACGGTCAAGGATGAGCGCGGTTAGAGGTTCCGCGCCAGCCGCTCCCGCGCCTTCACGATGGCCGCGGTGCGCGTCGTCACCTCGAGCTTCGAGAACACGTTGCGCAGGTGCCACTTCGTCGTGGAGAGCGCCACGTTGGAGCGCTCGCTGATCTCCTGGTTGCTCAATCCCTGCGCCAGCAGCTTGAGCATCTGGAGTTCCCGCTCGGTCAGCGGCTCCAGAGGCGCGCTCGGCAGGGGTGCGATTCCGGCCGGCCCGCTGGGGCCCAGGGACAGCAGGTCCTGGTACCGCTCGGTATAACGGGCCGGCAGCACGTGGCTCAGCTTGCGCTGCGTGGCCGCCGCGACGATGACCTCCTGCAACCCTGGCGTCTCGTCGAACACGCCCCGGCTGAAGCCGAAGCGCGGCACCAGCGCGAACCCCCGGTTCACCGCGGCGAACGCCGCAGCGGGGTCTCCCGCTCGCCAGTGACACACCGCCAGCGCGGCCAGCAGCGCCGTCTCCCGGGCCACGCAGCCCGCGTCATGCGCGCTGGCCCTCAGCGTCTCCAAGAGCCCGTGCGCCCGGTCGTGCCGCCCTCGCGCCATCAACACCCACGCCTGCGCCACCCCCAGCTGCTCCCAGGTCTCGTCGTAGAAGCGCCGCTCGCTCCATTCGCCCCGGCGCATGCGCTCGCCCAGGTCGAACTCCCGCGCCACCGTCTTCATCCTCGCGGGGGACTGCTCCACCAGCGCGAGTCGGATCTTCTCGCCGCAGACATGAGCCAGGAAGCGCGTCTGGTGCCCGCATTCGAGCACGCTGTGCAGGTAGTCCAACAGCTGCCAGGCCTCCGCGTACTTGCCTCGAATCGCCTTGATGCGGGCCAGCACCAGGTAGGCCACCGCGAAGGTCTCGAACACCGCGGCCTGTGACATGAGTGGGAGGACTTCGATGCAGAGCGCCTCGGCCTCGTCCAACCGGTTCTGGTCGTAACGCGTGTTCGCCAGCGCCGTCGCCGCGTTCACCCACACCGGGTTGCGCCGTCCCCGGCTCGCGCGCTCGAACGCCGCCTCGCACCGGTCCGACGCGTCCTTCATGTGCCCCTGCGCCCGGTCCGCCAGCACGATGAGGACGTCCGTGTAGCCCACCATGTAGGGGTTGTTCAGCCCCTGCAGCGTCTCGCGCGCGACCGACGCGAGCCTGCGCATCGCATCGAACCTGTTCTGCCGGAGCGCCTGGTAGGCTTTCGCCGCCAGCACCGCGCCCGCCATGAAGACGTCCGGGTCCTCGTCCCCCGGTGATGCCTCCAGCTCGATGCCAGACGCCGGGGCCGAGTCCGACAGGACGGCGTGCAGCAGCGCGAGCCTGGAGAGTTGTCGCGACAGCCGCTCGCGCTCCGGGTCCGCCGCGGCCGTCTGGAGCCGGCGCTGCGCGTCCTGCAGGGCCAGGGAGGCGGGCGCGAAGCCTCGGGACAGGATGAGGCACGCGATGCGCGCCACGCAGATGGCCGGCGCGTGGAAGGTCTCCTCCGCCGTCAGCTTCGCCGTCCAATGGAGCACGGAGGCAATCTCGCCCTCGCGCATCCACTCCTCCGCGCACCGGGCCGTGAGCTCCAGACACCAGCTCCGGTCCCCCGAGGCGAACGCGTGCGTCAGGGCCTCGTCCGGCAGCGCGTGCGCGGCGAACCACGCGCTCGCCTCCCGGTGCAGCCGGGGGATGCGGTCGCCGTACGTGCATGCGAGCTGCGTGCGCAGGAAGTCGAGGAACAGCGGGTGGTACCGGTACCACTGCTGCTGCGTGTCGAGCGACTGGATGAACAACTGCGCCCGCTCCAGCTCCGCCAGCAGCGCCGGCCCCTGGGTGATGCCCAGGAGCGCGTTGCACAGCTCCCCGTTGAGCCGGTCCACCACCGAGCTCAGCACCAGGAACGCGTGCACCTCCTCCGTCTGCTCCCGCAGCACCACGTCCGCCAGGTACCTCGCCACGTCGTGGTTGGAGCCGACGGCCTTGCGGAGCGCGTCGCTCACGCTGGCGTGCTCGCCCGCCGTCAGCAGGGCCAGCTTCACGCCGGCCACCCAGCCCTCGGTGCGCGCGCGCAGGTACTCCACGTCCTCCGGATTGAGCGCGGCGCCGCACAGGCGCTGACCCAGCTCGTGGATGGCCTCCCCGTCCAGGCCCAGGTCGCGGCCGTCGAGCGTCACCAACTGCTCGGTGAGCTTCAGCTTCGCCAGGTCCAGCTCCGGCGGGCTGCGCGACGAGACGATCCAATGGACGTGCGGCGGAGCGTGGTCCAGCAGGTACGAGAAGGCCCGCACCAACGAGCGCTCCCGCAGCACGTGGAAGTCGTCAATCACCACGACGAGCTCGCGCCCCAGGTTCCACAGGCTCCGCAGCACCACCGTCGTCGCATGGTCGAGCGGTGGCGCCACCTGCGCGTCCAGCTGGCTCGCGATGTACGCGTCGAACTCCGGAGCCGCGCGGCGGATGGCGCCGACGAGATAGGAGAAGAAGCGCTCGGGCGCGTTGTCCCGCTCGTCGAGCGACAGCCACGCGAGCAACCGCGACCCGCCCACCTCGCGGTACCACTGCGTCAGCAGCGTCGTCTTGCCCGAGCCCAGCGGCGCGGTCACCAGCACGAGCGTGCCGCCAACACCCCGTTCAATCTTCCGGAGCGCCGCGCTCCGCGACACGAGCACCGACGCCGTCCGCGGCGGCGTGAGCTTCGTCGGCAGCAGGTGCGAGAGCGGATCGCCCATGGGCACGTTCCCCCTGTGACCGATTGATTGCCCAAGTAGACCACGCGCCACTCGGGCGGGGACCGGGGCCGGGACGCCTCCAGCGTCAACCAGCGAACACCGAAGTGCGTCTCATCCCCACACTCCCAAGGCGTGCATTGCCCTCCCCCACCCCCTCCCTTCGGAGGGGGCGATGTCGCGGGCCTAGCTGGTAATCCCGAGTGCGCAGCTCTTACACGCTCACCCAGGAGATCCCCATGGTCCGTACCCCGCAAGTGGGCCCGAGCAAGAACCGGTGGCGCACCCGAGCCGGTCTGCTGTGCGCCGCCGCATCGCTGTTCGCCGCATCCCCCTCCGCAGCCCAGGCGCCCTCGTTCATCGAGTTCGAAAGCGCGCACGTGCGTCCGTTGGCCCTCTCTCTGGACGGGACGAAGCTGTTCGCCGTCAACACGCCGGACAACCGCCTGGAGGTCTTCAACGTCACCAGCGCGGGCCTGTCGCTCGCGGCCGCGGTGCCGGTGGGCCTGGAGCCCGTGTCCGTCGCCGTGCGCAACAACACCGAGGTCTGGGTGGTCAACCACCTGTCCGACAGCATCAGCGTGGTGAGCGTGAGCGGCACACCGCACGTGGTGCGCACGCTGCTCGTGGGTGACGAGCCGCGCGACATCGTGTTCGCCGGCGCCAACGGCAATGCGTTCATCACCACCGCGCACCGGGGCCAGCAGCGCACGGATCCGTCCATCGCCTCCGTGCCCGGCGCGGGGGATCCGCAGCTCACCACGCCGGGCGTGGGCCGGGCGGACATCTGGGTCTTCAACCCCGCGTCCCTGGGGACGACGCTGGGCGGCACGCCCGTCCGCATCCTGACCCTCTTCGGCGACACGCCGCGAGGCCTCGCCGTCAGCCCGGACAAGAAGACGGTCTATGCGGCCATCGCGCAGTCCGGCAACCGGACGACGACCATCAACATGGACAGCGTGTGCAACGGCTTTGGCAGCGCGGGCGTGTGCCTGGTCCAGCCGGACTCGTTCCCGTGGGGCAACAACCTCTTCCTGGGCGGCCTGCCCGGCCCTTCCACGAACGCCCAGGGTGCGAAGGCACCGGAGACGGGCCTCATCGTCAAATGGAACAGCGCCCTCAGCCGCTGGGAGGACACGCTCGGCCGCAACTGGAACAACGGCGTGCGCTTCAACCTGCCGGACAAGGACGTCTTCGCCATCGACGCGGATGGCCTGCAGCAGAAGGCGTTCTACACGGGCGTGGGCACCACCGTCTTCAACCTGGCCACCAACCCGCGGACGGGCGCGCTGTACGCGACCAACAGCGACGCCAACAACCACACCCGCTTCGAGGGCCCCGGCACCTTCGGGGGCAGCACGGTGCAGGGCAACATCGCGAAGATGCGCATCACCGTCATCAAGGGGACGACGGTGTCTCCGCGCCACCTGAACAAGCACATCGACTATTCGAAGCTGGCCGGCGCCCCCGGCTTTGACTCCACGGCGAAGAACCACAGCCTCTCCACGCCCACGGAGATGGCCATCTCCAGCGACGGCGCGAAGCTGTACGTGGCCGCGTTCAGCTCCAGCAAGGTCGGCGTGTTCGACACCGCGGCGCTGGAGGCGGACACCTTCAACCCCCGGACGGCGAGCGCCAACTACATCCCCGTGAGCGGCGGCGGCCCCAGCGGACTGGTGCTGGACGAGGCGCGCAACCGCCTCTACGTGATGACCCGCTTCGACAACGCGGTGAAGGTCATCGACCTGGCCACGAAGAGCCAGGTGGCCTCGGCGGCCCTCTTCAACCCCGAGCCCGCCTCCGTCGTGCAGGGCCGTCCGTTCCTCTACGACGCGAACTTCTCCTCGGCCAACGGCGAAGCCTCCTGCGCCAGCTGCCACATCTTTGGCGACAAGGACGAGCTCGCCTGGGACCTGGGCAACCCGGATGACGCGGTGACGACCAACGCCATCGACAAGCGGCTCGCGAGCAGCCTGGAGATTGGCGCGTTCCGCCTGCTCACCGGCCACCCGAGCTCGGACGTCAACGGCACCGGCAACCAGAACTCCTTCCACCCGATGAAGGGGCCCATGACGACGCAGACCCTGCGCGGCATGTCCACCTCGGGCGCCATGCACTGGCGCGGGGACCGGTCGACGGGCTTCTTCGGCTCGGGTTCGTATGACGAAGCCCTGTCGTTCAAGAACTTCGTCGTCGCCTTCCCGGGGCTGCTCGGCCGCGTGGACCAACCCACCGAGGCGGAGATGAACCAGTTCACGAACTACCAGCTCCAGGTGCAGCTGCCGCCCAACCCCATCCGCAAGCTGGACAACTCGCTCACGTCCACGCAGGCATCTGGCCGCGACTTCTACTTCGGCAGCCGCCGCGTGGACGGTCTGGCGATTGGCACCAACACCGGCTTCAACTGCAATGGCTGTCACACCATCGACGCCGCACAGGGACATTTTGGCACCGACGGCCAGGCCAGCTTCGAGGGAATCAGCCAGATCATGAAGATTCCCCACGTGCGCAACATGTACACGAAGGTCGGCATGTTCGGCTTCCCGGACAGCAGCTTCTTCCAGCACTCGGAGACCGGGCCCACGGGCGACCAGATCCGCGGCTTCGGCTACACGCACGACGGCGCGGTGGACACGCTGTTCCGCTTCTTCAGCGCCATCGTCTTCTCCAACACCAGCATCGGCGGGCCGCTGGTGGGCTTCCGCAGCGACACCGATCGCCGCGAGGTGGAGGCCTACATGATGGCGGTGGACTCCGACCTGGCGCCCATCGTCGGACAGCAGGTGACGCTCACGTCGACGAACGCCTCCGCGGTGGGAGCGCGCATCGACCTGCTCATCGCCCGGGCGAAGGCGCCCTTCGTGTCGAAGATCCTCGGCGGCTCCACGTATGAGGCCGACCTGGTGGCGAAGGCCGCCATCGGCACCCGCGTGAAGGGCTTCCTCTTCGACCGCGTGGCCGGCACGTGGAAGCCGGACGACGGCACCGCCAACCTCACCACGACGGCCCTGCGCGCGCTGGCGAACACGCTGGGCCAGGAGGTGACCTTCACCGCGGTGCCTCCGGGCTCCGGCACGCGCATCGCGCTCGACCGGAACCTGGACGGCAGGCTCGACGGTCAGTGATGGACTGACGTGGATGGCCCCCTGCCCCGCCTCTCCGGTGCAACCCGGAGAGGTGGGGCTTTTTCGTGTCCGGGGCCGGGGCTCTCAAATAACTGAAAGGCCTTTCGGCACGGTGACGGGTGCGTTCCCGCGGAAGGCGATGGGATGACCACGGCCTGGCAGTTGCATCAGCGCCAAAGCCCAATCCCAGGAGGACGCAGATGCGACTCACGCTTCCGTTGATGGCCCTCACCACGCTGCTGGTGGCCTGTGGAGAGCTCGAGGTCTCTCTCTTCACGGACGCCACGGAGTATCGCCCCGGCGACACCGTCCAGCTCGAGCTGCGCAACGAGGGCACTCGCGAGGTGGGCTACAACCTCTGCACCGTGCGGCTCGAGCGCAGGGAGGACAGCGGGTGGGGCGCCACTCCGCACCTGAACGAGACCGAGGCATGTCAGCTCATGCTGCACACGCTGAAGGCCGGTGCCCGGGCCCATGGAACGCTGAGGCTCCCCTCGGAGTTGCCTGCCGGCGAGTACCGCATCGCGCACGACGTGGACACCCTGCGGACCGGCTCCGACGGGCGGACCGTCCAGGAGCAGGTGCACAGCAATCCATTCCACATCGAGCTGGCGGTGCCGTGATTGCGGATGGGAAGCCCGGTCACCCGGAGCGGCGGCGCCGCGACCTGGCGCGCGGGTGCGGAGGCTTCTTGCCCGGCGGCTCCTTGACGGCCTTGGGGGCCACGGGCGTCCGGGCGAGGTGGAGCATCTGGTAGAGGCTCAGCAGCATCATCGTCACCGCGCGGGATGCATCCGGGGTGGAGGACTTCTCCTCCCCCATGTCCTTCGGGACAAAGGGACGCCAGGTCTCCTCCAGCCGGATCCGGAGCCGCAGGTGCTCTCCGGTGATGCGCAGCCGCTGGAGCTTCGCGCCGGGAGGAAGGCGCACGGCCGCCCGTGCCCGGTCGAGTGACAGCGCAGCGAGCCGCGGGTGCCGCTTCTCCTTCACTCGAAGCCGGGCCTCCAGGAACAGCGCATCGTTTTCCTTGATCCGCGTGCGCCGCCGGGGCCCGTTGGGTCCATGGTCGCTGACCCGGACCCGGCGTCGCTCCACCGCGCTCAGCCGCAGGTGCGAGCCATCCGCCAGCCGCGTTTCCAACGTGAGCCACGGGTCCAACACATCCGGCGGAGCCGTCTTGATGCGCTTGAGGACATACAGGCTCGAACCAGGCCCCTGGGGATGGGGGTCGGGACGAAGCCGCAGGCGCACAGGCGTATCCGGCGCGAGGTCCGCCTTGAGGCGCTGAAGCACCCGGACCACCAGCTCCGGCCGGCGGCCCGGATCGTCGCCAGCGTGCCCAGGCACGCGAAAGCGGGTGGAGAACATCCCGCGAATCCCCAATGCGGCCGCAAGCCCGAGCCCCAGGACTCCCGCCACGGCGGACAGCGGGCCTTCGACAGTGCCAGCAATCCCGATGCACAGGATGACGCCCCCCAGCGGCGCCAAGGACCGCGCCCCGGACATCAGGCGGTGCTTGAAGCGACGGGCCTGCTGGGCCGCAGGGAGCGCGCGCAGGGCACTCTCCACGCCTGACAGGGGGCCTTCTATCGCCAGGGCATCCAACGTCGGGTCAATGCCATCCGAAGTCGCCAAGGGGCCCCTCCTTCCAACATGGACATGTTCGGGAGCAGCCATGCTAGCCGATATGCTGGGGCCCATGAGTCCCTCCCCCCCACAGGATGAAGCTGGAGCCCACCGCGACGGCTACGCCCGGCGCGTCGGATTGTTCTCGGGGGTGATGCTCGTCATTGGCGGCATCATCGGTTCGGGCATCTTCCTCAACCCGGCCATCGTCGCGCAGCGCGTGCACACACCCACGCTCACCCTGGCCGTGTGGCTGCTCGGCGGAGTCGTGGCGCTCATTGGCGCCTTCATCTACGGAGAATTGGGACAGCGCATCCCCAAGGCGGGCGGCAGCTATGTCTACCTGCGGGATGCCTTCGGCCCGCTGCCCGCGTTCCTCAATGCGTGGGGATTGATGCTGATGATCGCCACCGGCGCCATCGCCGCGGTGGCCGTCACCTTCGCCAACTACACCCTCGCGCTCACCGGCCTGGGGCCCGGCTTCCGCTTTCCCCTCGCCGTCGGCGCCATCCTCCTGCTCTCCGGGGTGAACTACTTCGGCGTGCGCTCCGGGGCGCTCACGCAGAACATCTTCACCGTGCTCAAGCTGCTGGCGCTCGCGGGGCTCGTGGGCGCGGGGCTCCTGCTCGAAGGCGCCCATCCCGCCGCGGTGGAGGTCGTGGCCGCTCCGGAGGCGCCTGACTCCCTCGTGCTCGCGCTGGGGGCGGCGCTCGTCCCGGTGCTGTTCAGCTACGGCGGCTGGCAGCAGACGAACTTCGTGGCCGAGGAGATGGTCGACCCCGAGCGCAACCTGCCGCGCGCCCTGCTGCTCGGCGTCATCGGCGTGGTGACGGTATACCTGCTCGCGAACCTCACCTACCTGCGCACGCTCGGCGCGGCGGGGCTCGCGGCGAGCAGCGCCCCGGCGGCGGACGCGCTCGGCCAGCTCATCGGGCCCGCGGGCCGCACGTTCATCACCCTGGGCGTGGCCCTCTCCACCTTCGGGTTCCTCAACCTGGTCATCCTCGTGTCGCCGCGCGTGTACCAGGCCATGGCGGCGGATGGACTGTTCTTCCCGTGGATGGCCCGGCTGCACCCGCGCTACCGCACGCCCTCCAACGCCATCCTCTTCCAGGCGGTCTGGGCCATCCTGCTCACGGGCACGGGCACGTACGGCGAGCTGCTCGATTACGTCGTCTTCGCCGACTGGCTCATCTTCGGCGCCACGGCCGCGACGCTGTTCGTCTACCGCGCACGCGAACGTCAGGGGCTGGTGCCTCGCGCCGCGTACCGGGTGCCCGGATATCCCATCACCCCGCTCCTCTTCATCGCGGCGGCGCTCTACGTCCTGCTGGGCTCCACGGCCTCCAACCCGCTCAACGCGCTCAAGGGCACGTTGCTGTTTGGCGCGGGCGTGCCCGTGTTCCTGTTCTGGCGCCGGCGCACCCGGCGGCCAGAGACCCCGCCGGCCCTGGGCGCGCCTTGATGGGAGGCCCGGCGATCCATCGCGATCGCCAGGCGCCCCGGTTCACGCTCGCGACTCAGCTCTCGACGGCGGCGGACTGCTCAGCGGCCGGGTTCTGCTCGCTGCACACCTGCGCGGAGGCATCGGCCTGCTGGACCGCTTCCGGGGTCACCGAGGCAGAGGAGTCGCTGGAGCCGCCAATGCTTTCCACGCAGCCCCAGAACATCGCGTTCTCGGCACACGTGGTCGTGCGTCCCCAGACATCACAGACCATGCTGCAGGGCCTTTCATAACAGATGTCTTCACACTGGGGCTTCGCGGCCAGGGCCGCCGCGGGCGAAAGGGAAACAACAGCCAGGACAGCCAGGAGGGACTTCTGCAGCGTGCGCATGTGTGCTCCGTCTGAGAAGAACTGCCCCGCCAGTGTATGCACATTTTGACTGCCGTTGTCAGTGATTGAGAACGAGGGACGAGTCGAACATGCCTCCCTCCCGGACACACGCACCCCAAGTAGAACGCGCCCCTTCATCCAGAGGGGGGAGTCCATGAAGTTTCTGTCCGTACGGGGTGCGGTGCCGCCGTGTTGGCAGCGGGTCGCAGGTGTCGCGGAGCGTCTCCTCCCCCGACTCCGGGGCACCTTGAACGGCGTCGATGGCTCGGGCGTGGGCGTGAAGGGCTGGTCGCTCGACGCGCGGCTCCATTCCACGCAGGCGAAGGGCTCCACCCACGGGATGATCGAGGACACCGGCCACCTCCTCCTTTGACTACGAATACAACACGTACTTGTTTTGCTTTCAGTCGCTCGACGACATCGGGGAGCTGACGGAAGCCTGCGGCTGATTGTGTCAGTAGTGTCACCCCCCGCTCGCCCGCCTACCCGGCGAGCGGGGGCACGCCGAACCCAGGTGGCGTGTATGGGTAGACCCGTGGAAAACCCCTAGCCAGGTCTCCAACGCAATGTGCAACACCGTCCGGACGAAATCGTCCGCGCACAAAGGAACAACCTGATTTGCTCGTTCCGATTTGCAGTTAAATCAAGACCAGTGTTAGGAAGATCTCGGCTTCGGCCAACCCCACACAATCAACTCAGGAGCAGTCCATGACGAGGAACGTGAAGCGTTTCCTGGCCGCCTCCCTGTTGTCCCTCGCGCCGTCGGTTGCCTTTGCCGGTCCGGCCGATCTCGGGTTCCCCGACTACCTGTCCCAGCGCAACGAGTACGTCAGCGTTCGCGAGGGCGCGGTCGAACTTCCCCAGGTGCGGGGCGGCGCCTCCATTGGCCCGGCGCTGGAGAACTTCTTCGTCTCCAACCAGAGCGGCGCCACCATCTCCCTGGGCCTCCAGACCGTGAACGGCACGTTCAACGGCGTGTACACGCCCTATCCCGTGCCCACCGCCAACCTGGGCGGGTTCCAGATCAGCGCCCCCGCGCCGGCCCCGTCGTTCTCCCAGCAGTACTACTGGACGGTCAACCCGGCGAGCCCGTCCACGTCGAAGACGTGTGTCTGGCGCGCGGACATCGCGGACAACGCCGGGACCTGCACCGCGACGATCTATTACGGCACCTATGGCGGCGCCGTCTGTGCCGTGGACACCGTCAACTCCTTCATCGACGTGAACACCTGCGAAGCGCAGATCGTCACCATCATGCAGTGACGTGAGTGTCACGCCGCCCGGGGCCGGTGCATGAGGCCTCGGGCGGTGCAGGGTCAGGTGGCTGTGGCTGCGCCTGCCCGAACTGAAGGGTCCGGGCAATACCTCTTGAGGGTGAGGGACAGGTTTTCAGCACGTCGCTATGGATGAGCGGTCGCGACGTACAAACCCGCAGGGTTGCCCCAGGAGGGTGGATGTTCAGTCCCATGAATCGCACTGCCGACGGGATCAAGGACCGGGCCATCGTGGCCCTCAACAGCTCCCTGTTCCTCCCCCAGGCCCTCGAGACCGCACGCGCCCCCTTCCTCGAGCTCGTTCAGGCCGACGCCATGGCGCTATGCCTCATGCACGTCGCGCCCAAGGCGGACTTCCGGTGGTTCGTCCCGGGCCACCCGCTCCGCATCCTCGATGAGTATGCCAGCCTGATTGACCATGACTTCCTCCGGGCCCCCATCTTCGCCCGGCCCAACGTGCCCGTCCGCGACACGCAGCTCCTCACCCGCGGGGAGTACGAACGAAGCCTCATCTATCAACGCAGCCAGGAGCTGGACCCGCGCTTCGAGCACATCATGGCCGTGCTCCTCCACATCCGCCCGGGTCTCGTCGCCGCGCTCGCGCTCTACCGGAACCGGCGACGCGCGTTCACCACCGAGAACGCCGCCATCCTCTCCAGCCTCAACCCGCACCTGGTGAACGCGGTGCGCAACTGCAGTGACGTCCAGACGCTCATGACCGGAGCCAGCCTCCTCGAAGAGCTCTACCGCCGCAACGACTCCGCCTTCCTCGTCGTGGAGAACTCCTCCAAGGAGGCGCTCCGCTCCGAGCACGCCGCCGCCCTCCTGGATCGCTGGTTCACCCGGTCGGACCTCGACTCCTCCGGACTCCCGCGTGCCCTGAAGGAGCAGTTGGACGCCCTGGTCTCCATGGGCGCGGATGCCCGGCTCGGGAACACCCGCTGGGTCTCCAACCATCAGGATGGCAACCGCACGTGCCGGTTCGTCGAACTGCCCACCGAGGAAGGCCCCCGGCGATGGGCCCTCTTGCTGAACGAGACGCCCCACTCCATCCCGCTCCCCGCGGAGATGGAGTGCGAGCTCACCACTCGCGAGGTCACCGTCGCGAAGTGCCTGCTCCGCAATCGGAACAACGAGCAGATCGCGGATGAGCTCGACCTCTCCGTCCTGACCGTGAAGACCCACGTGCGGAACATCTTCGACAAGCTGGGCATCGACGGCCGCGCGGACCTCATCTACCAGGCCGCGCGCCTCAACAAGCCTGTCTGAGAGAATCGAACGCAAGAGAAGACGCCTCCCGAAGGGCCACGGCTCGAACGGGAGGCTCTCCCAGCTTGCGTGTGTTTGTCTCTACCTCGTGTGGGGGTGGCCGGCGGTCGCGTCCTCGCGGAAGATGCGCGGGTAGACGCTCCGGGCGACCCGGGCGGAGAAGAGGATGGCCTCCTGGTCCTCCGGGTCCGTCAGCGGCGTCAGGATCTTCTGCATCTCCGCCACGTGGCCCCCGTCCAGCGCGCCGTGGCTGCGCAGGAACGTGACGGACTTGCGGATGTTGGGGATGGTGGACACCGCCTGCAGCCGCTCCGCCCACACGCCCGCCCGCGTCTGCGACAGGTACTCCAGCGCGTACGCGGTCCCCAGCACCGCCGTCGGCACGCCCGAGAGCGACGTGAAGAAGTTCCACCCCGTGTAGGCATCCACCGCGGGGTTGTGCGCCGCCGCCTCCACCTGCGCCTCCGGGACGCCCAGGTTCTTCAGGTCCGTCAGCAACCAGATGTCATGACCCCGCTCCTCCTCCCCCTTCTGGATCAACAGCTTCGCCAGCTCCGGGTGCCGGCCCAGCCGGTTCAGCCGGTGGCCCGCCTCGGCGAGGATGGGGGTGCTCCAGCGAGCGTAGTGATACGTCTGGACGAGGTAGTGGATGTAGCCCTCCACGTCGAGGGTGCCGTCGAGGAGGCCACGGGCGTCGGGGTGCGCATCCACCGCCGCCACCAGCCCCCGCGCCTCTTCGTCCAGCGCCGCCAGCCAATTCGTTTCCGTCTGGGTTTGCACGTACGTCTCCTGTCCGGGGCCTTTCGGGCTCCCGGTTGTTGCGTGTGGAAGGTGAAGGGAAGGAAGGAACAGCCCCGGCCTAGACGGCGGGGCTCACACCGAGGTCCAGCGCGTGGAAGCGCGCCAGGCTGTCCGCGGGGATTTCATCCAGCGCCATGACGAGCGGCAGCGTGAACCACTGGAAGTACGCGTCGTAGAGCGGCTCCGAGATGAAGCGAGCCCCCATCGTGCTGGCGAAGAGCGAGGGCGACCGGGGCAGCCGCAGTCCGTCCAGCTGCCCCTGCTCCGCCCTCTCCCGCTCCTCGGGCGTGTAGAAGCGGTTGCGGGGATGCACCGGCGCCTGCCACGGGTCAGGCACGTCCACCCGCCAGCGCGGACTCAGCCATCCTCGGCTGGCCGCCACCTGCCACGACAGCAGCGCGTCCTCGGGCGAGTCCGTCTCCAGGTTCGCGGACGCGATCCAGTGCGTCACGCCGCGCCGCCGGCTCTCCGTGTACATGGCCGTCTGCAGCCACGCGACGGCCTCCGTGCGGCGCCACTTCGGCAGCACGCAGAAGCGCGAGGGCTCCGCGAACGCCATGCCCGGCTGGATGACCCTGGAGAGGTCCACCCGCTGCGCCATCTCCAGCCCCACCGTCCCGCCCAGGTTCGCCGCCACCTCCGCGTTGGGCAGCGCCACCCGCATGGTCGCCACGGCCTCCGAGCCGGCATGGACGAGCAGGTGCACCGTGGTGTCGAGCGTGTCGATGCAGGTCATCTCCCGCCGCGACACCGACCACTGCTCGGACAGCAATCCCATCTCTCCGCCAAAGACGGCCCAGCGGATGCGCGCCACGTCATCGAGATCCCGCTGTGTGGTGGCAACACGCCAGCGCCAGTGAATGCAGCTCATGGGTCCACTCCCGGTAGGGAAACGGGCCGGTGTCTCACCGCCCTCACACGTTATTTCGTCGCGGGTGACCCGAGTTCGAGCGCGGATTCGACTACGCTGAAACATGCGGCCGGGAGCATGGGACCCCGACCGCGTCCGGACAGGGGCATCGAGGATGAGCGCGGTTGCTGCGGGAGTGTGTCTGCTGGTGGAGCTGGGGCTGGGCGTGGCGCTGCTGGTCGGCACCTTCTTCACCCTGGCCTTCAGCAGCGAGTCGTACCGGCACTCCGCCACGCCGCTGCATCAGGCGCTGAACGGGCTGGCCTTCGTGCTCGCGGTGCTTCCCCTGCTCCTCACCCTCTGGGTCGGCTGGCGGCGCTTCCTGTCGGACCGCCCGTTCGACTCGCTCCCGCTGGGGATGGGCCTGCCCCTGGTGGCGCTGGTCGCGTGCGCCGTCACCGCCTTCCTGGCCATCATGGGAGGCGAGTGGTCGACGTCGCGTCACCGCGCACGGCAGGAGCTGGAAGCGCGGCTCGCACTGCGCGCGGCTGTCCAAGGGGGCTCGGCGGACAAGGCGTGCGACCTGGTGGCCGCGGATCCGCGCGCTTCGGCCGAGGACATGCGCCGGTGCCGCGAGTTCATCGAGTCCCGCCCCGACGCCGAGACCCGCTGGACGCAGCTCACGAAGTTCGCCGACTCGCGGGGCGGCTTCAACACCTGGCACCTGGGGCAGACGGGGCTCGCGCCGGACTGGGAATGGGGCAAGGCGGTGCCGGTCATCCGGCACGACCAGGAGTGGTTCCTCCGCACGTTCTATGAAACGTGGCTGGCCCGGAGACAGGACCTGCCGACCCTGGAAGACCTGGGCGGGTTGCAGCTGGCGCTCCAGAGCAGCACCCGCTACCTGGGCTGGGATGCCCGGGCCGTGGAGACCCTCCGCACCCAGGTGCTCCCCACGCTGAGCGCGCGGCTGGAGGCCCAGGAGCCCCGCCTGCGCGCCCTGCCGGACATGGACCCCTGGGTGCTGGACGCGATTCGAGACCGCATCCAGAGCCTCCAGACGAAGCCTGACGAGGGCGTGGAGCCGCTACCCCCGTTGCCGGGAACGCCGTCGCCGGGAGACATCGGCGTGGCGCGGATGGACGACACGGGCGCGCTGGACCTGTGGCTGCGCGCCACGCCCACGTCGGGGAACTTCGGCGACGTCTACGTGCGCCGGGCGTCGTACGACAGCGAGTACGAGAAGTGGATGAAGTACCTGGGGCCACTGCGTCCCGGAGAGCTCCGGTTCATCCCCGCGCCCTGAGCCTCAGCGCAGCTTGCCGGCGAGCAGCTCGCGCATGCTCACCGGCTCACGTCCGAGCAGCTGCAGCAGCGTGGAGTCGACCGCCGCGAACTCGCCATCGCGGCTCGCGCGGTAGAGGCCGAGCGAGATGCCGACCACGGGCGCGGGCATGCCGCTCGCCACGAGCTTCGCGCGCATCTCGTCCTCGGACACGGTGCTTCGACGGAGGGGACGTCCGAGGATGCCCGACGCGATGTCGCACAGCTCTCCGAAGTCGAGCGCCTGCGACGCCGTGAGCGGCGGCGTCGGCCCGTCGAACCGACCCTCGTTCGTCAGGATGACCGCCGCCGCCTCCGCGAGGTCCGCGTGCGTGGTCCAGGAGACCTTCCCGTCCGCGGGAGCCTCGAACACGCCCGACGACAGGGCCCGCTCCAGCAGGAACGCCGCGCTCGAGGCGTAGAAGCCATTGCGAAGCGAGGTCCACGCCATGCCGGACTCCGCAAGCATCTGCTCCGTCGCCGCGTGGTCGAGCATCGGTGGAAACGCCGACGTACGGCTCGCGCCCATGTGGCTCGTGTAGACGATGCGCTGCGCGCCGACGGACCGCGCTGCGTCGATGGCGGAGCGATGCTGGGCCAGGGGATCGCCCCCATGCGCGGCCGCGTTCGACGAGACCATCAGCACCTGGGTCGCGCCCTCCAAGGCATGCGCGAGGCTCTTCGGCTCCGCGAAGTCCCCGCTCCGCACCCGGACGCCGCGTGCCGCCAGGTCCTGGGCCTTCTGGACGTCGCGGACGCTGACGGCGACCCGGTCCACCGGGACGCGGGCGATGAGCTTCTCCACGATGAGGCGGCCAAGCTGCCCCGTTGCTCCGGTCACGACGATCATCGAGCGTCCCTCTTCCGTATCGACGGAAACCAAATACAGATACCGTCGATAACGTAGCGGCCGCTATCGCCGTTATCAAGCATTCGTTACCGTCGTTCCGAAAGCCGCGTGTTAAGTCAGGCGCATGAAGGACCGGGAGAAGGTCACCGCCGAAGACGCCGAGGGCCCCGATACGCGTGCGCGCATCCTGGCGGCCGCCGCGGAGCTCATCGCCTCTGGAGGACCCGACGCAGCGACCACACGTGCCGTCGCCGCCGCGGCCGGTGTGCAGGCGCCCACGCTCTACCGGCTCTTCGGCGACAAGCACGGGCTCCTGTCAGCCGTCGTCGAGCACGAGCTGACGAGCTACGTGGCGAAGAAGGCCGCGCGCAAACCGCACCCGGATCCGCTTCAGGACCTGCGGCTGGGCTGGGACATGCACGTCGCGTTCGGACTCAGCCATCCAGGGCTGTTCGCGCTCATGTGCAGCGACCTGGAGCCAGCACCGCAATCCTCCGTGGTCAGCACGGGGAATGAGGTCCTGCGGCGCCGCATCCGGAACATCGCGCTCGCGGGCCGCCTGCGGGTCAGTGAAGAGCGGGCGCTCGGCCTCGTGTCGTCCATGTGCAACGGCGCCGTGCTCACGCTCCTGCGCCAGCCCGAAGGGCAACGCGACCTCGGCCTGTCCGAGGCCGCGCGAGAGACGGTCATGGCAGCCATCTCCAGCGACACGGCGCCCCCGGCGAACACGGAGGTCCGTTCAGCGGCCACCACGCTGCGTGCCTCCCTGGACCGGCTCACCGTCCTGACTCCAGGCGAAAGCGCGCTGTTGAGCGAACTGCTGGCGCGCATCACGGACGCCGGGTGACAGCGCGCGTCGTCAGGTAGGGGCCGGAAGCCGCCGGTCCCCCACCTGGAAGGATTCGCTACGGCATGGGCCGCGAACCGGAAGACGGAGCTTCCGGAACCGCGGGCCAGCCGTTGGGCCACGTCATCGCATCCACGAGCATCACCCGCGCCGTGTGGGCGCTGTTCCACGCGTGGTAGACCATGACCGTGTCCCCGCCGGGTCCGGTGACCACCGAGTTATGGCCGGGCCCCACCCAACCGCCGCCCGTCTTGAGGATGGGATTGCCCAGCTTCGTATAGGGCCCCAGCGGACTCGTGGCCCGGGCCACTCCCACGGCGTAGGTGCTGTTGGCGTACGAGTTGCCGCTGTAGAAGAGGTAGTAGTAGCCGCCCCGCGCGACGACCCACGGCGCCTCGACGACGCCGCCCTCCCAGCCGAGCGTGTTGCTCATCAGCGTGCGGCGCGTGCCCGTGAGCGACAGCCCATCCGCCGACAGCGTCTGGCCATAGATGGGCGTGGGCTGCCCCACCGCGTTCCCGTCCGCCTTCCACACCAGGTACGGCACACCCGCGGTGTCGTAGAAGAACGTGGCGTCGATCATCCCCATGCCCGCGTCATGCACCAGGGGATGGCCCAGGTCCGTGAAGGGCCCCAGCGCGCTGGTGGCCGTCGCGGCGCCGATGGACAGCTTCCCGTCCTGGTGGCGCGCGGTGAAGTACGCGATGTACCGCGTGCCCACCTTGTGGAGCTCCGGCGCCCAGTAGTCACCCGTGGCCCACGTCGGCCGGCGCGCGGAGGGGAAGATGTTGCCCGCGGCCGTCCAGGTGACCAGGTCCTTGGACGTGCGCAGCGGGAACGCGTTGGCCGCGCCCCCGGACGTACAGGCCGCGACGTACTGCGTGCCGTCATGGATGACGCCCGGGTCCGCGCAGTCCACGGGCACCACGGGGTTCTGGTAGAGCCCTCCACAGCCCGTGTAGCGCAGTGAGATGCCGCACGCGTTGGTGCCGCTGAAGTACGGCGACCAGTCGTTCGACAGCACCGCGTACGAATTGGGAGAGGCATTGGTGCAGCCTCGGTCCCACGTCACGCGGCCGCCCACGTCGTCGAACTGGGCCGGGTGTCCCGCGGGGTGCAACCACGCCGGACCGTAGGTGACGCGCGTCGCGCAGGTCGTGGCGCCGGAACAGTCCGTGTCGAGCGCCAGCACACAGGCGTTGGGCCCGGTGAAGTACGGCTTCCAGCCGTTCGACAACACGGCGTAGGAGTTGCTGCCTTCATTGACGCAGCTGCCGTCCCAGGTCACCAGGCCACTCGCGGTGTCGTGCTGCTCCGGGTGCCCGGGGTGGATCCACCGGTCCCCGTAGGTGATGCGCGTGGTGCACGCGAGCGCCCCGCTGGACGTGCCCACCGGGGCCTCGTCCACGAGGGGAGCGTCGGAACGCTCTCCACCACAACCCGCCACGAGCGCGGCGAGGACGACGGCGGAAAACAACGAGGGGTTCTTCATCGATGGACCTCCGAGCTTGCGAAGACTCGGAAGTCCTATTTATCAGCTTTTACTAGTTGTCGAGATTCCGTCCCGTCCCGGGATTGGGAAGGGTCGGTCAGCGAACCTCGAGTTCGTAGATGCGCGTCGCCGGGTCGCCGTTCTGGCTGGGGGTGGTGATGTTGAGCCGGACGTAGCGCGCGGAGGTGGCGCTGATGGCGTGGGTGGTGGTGTTGGCGGTGTTGTTGGTCACCGTCACCGGGGTGCTCCAGCTCGTGCCGTTGGTGGAGGTCTGGAGGGTGAAGGCCCGGGTGTTCCAGGTGCTCGCTTCGCCGCCCGCGCCGGCATGCTGGACCGTGAAGCTGGTGACCGTCTGCGCCGAGCCGAGATCCACCTGCATCCAGGCGCCCGACACCAACGAGCAGAACTTGTCGGTGGTGCCACCGGAGACGCTCCCGTTGACCGCCTTGGCGGGCGTTTCGCTGCTGTTGCAGGCGGTGGAGCCGGTCGTAGGTTTGTTGAGCGCCAGGTTGGCGTAGCCCGAGCCGACCGAGACGGTCTGGGCCTTGGTGTTGCTGGCGCCGCCGTTGTCCGTCACGGTCAGGCTGACGTTGTAATTGCCGGCGCTGGCATAGACACGGCTGGGATTCGTCGCGGTCGAGCCGCTGCCGTCGCCGAAGCTCCAGTTGCGCGAGGTGATGGTGCCGTCGCTGTCGCTGGAGGCGTCGCTGAAGGTCGCGGTGAGTCCGCTCACGGTGACGCCGAAGTTGGCCACGGGCGGGGTGTTGCCGCTGACGGCCGTGTTGATGGCCGCCGCGTACTGCGCGCTCGTGCCCTGCGCCACGCACTTCTGGATGTCGTCGTACAGCCACATGAAGCCGCCGTTGATGCCGGCGCTGCTCTTCCAGGTGCTCATCCGGCTCTGCACCGAGGCCGGACTGTCGCCGCTGGCGCAGTTGGTGCCGTGGCGAGACCACAGGCCCGGGTCGACGGTCATGCCCATCGCGGTGTTCCAGCTCGCGGGGTTGTTGCCAGCGCCGCCGTCGTAGACCTGCAGGTAGATGCCGTCGACCGCGCTGCCGAGGTTGTCCTTGAGGTTCCGCCAGAAGGTCTGCTGGGTGTAGGGCGCGAAGGTGATCTTGAAGCCCTGGCCGATGAGCATCTGCCCGAACTGGGTGGTGGGCACGAGGTCGTAGGCGCTTTCGTCGTCGAAGTTGACCGCGTTGGCGCCGGTGGCGGCCTTCAGCGCCTGGAAGTTGCGGTACAGGATGCTGTTGGTGCCGGTGCCGCAGACGAGCGTGCTGCCGCAGCCGGTGGCGGTGCCGTTGACCAGCCGGGCCATGCGCTCGAAGTCGGGGACGCTCCAGGCGCCAATGGACACCTCGATGCGATTGACCGAGGTCGGCGCCGTCTTGAGCGTGGCCAGCCGCGTGGGCCAGGCCGGGTCGCCGATATAGGCGCCGTTCCGGACGACCGGGATGTCGTTGTAGACGAGGTCGCCGTTGTCCTCGATGTGGAAGCTCCAGAGGATCACGGTGGTGAAGCCCGAGCCGCGCAGGTCGTTCATCACCGCGGTGCCGCCGGAATAGAACGGGCCGCCGCCGTAGATCGCGGAGTCGGCAAGGGCCACTGGCGAGACCGTGGCCAGCGCGAGGGCAAGGCAGGACGCGAGTTGCTTCGACTTCGGCATGGTGTGCTCCCCCGTCGCCATCGTTGGCGACGTGGAGACATTGCGAGCACGCAAACCAGCAAGTCAATTCTATTCAGACAAACTGGAATATACTGAAAGCATCACTCGGCGCGGAAGTGCGACTCCGCGATGGAGGCACCCCAGCAGCAGGCGTCCTCTCCCTCCTCACCGGTGGGCAGCGTCGTGTGGAGCGGAGCGCCCGCCTTCACGTCCTCGAAGTAGAAGAGGTTCTTCGGGAGGAGGACGAGCGCACGGTCCGCCTTGCGCGTGCGCAGGGTGAGTTGCGCCAATGCCGGGTCGGCCACGTCCGCGGCCCCCTTCGGGATGAAGGCCTCCCGCTTCGGCGGTGCACGGTCGCCCTCCGGGATGCAGCCGCCATCCTCCGTGGAGACCTCCACCTCGCGCACGCGGCAGCCCTTGCCTTCCGCGAAGTGGAACACCGCCCGCACCTTCGTGAAGTAGCAGTCGGGGGTGCCGCAGTCCGCGCTGTGGACGTCCGTCACCACCGTCAGGCGCACCTTGTTTCCAGGCAGGGACTCCACCATGCCGTTGCGCGCGTAGCGCTGGAACAGGGGCGCCTGGGCGCAGTGGGAGGGCACCGGAGCGCCGGGCTTCGCATCCGCCGCCCGGGGTGCGTCGCCAGGCACGGACAGCAGGAGCGCGACGAGGGGCGAGACGTGCTTCAGGGACATGACTGTAATCGTATCAGGCGCCGGTCCGACCCATTGACCGTTTGACGGGCTCCGCGCGTGGGAGCACGGTTCGGCTCAGCGAGGTGAACAACATGAAACGGGTCACTCTGATTCTCTCCCTGGCCACCGCGGGCTGCGCGTCCAGCCAGCGTCCGGCTCCCACGGATCGCTATCTCCTGACGGGCACGCGGCTCTATGTGGCGCCAGACGCGCCCCCGTTGGACAACGCCTGGGTGGTCGTGAGCGACGGGAGGATCGAAGCCATGGGCTCCGCGCCGGTTGCTCCGCCTCCTGGAGTGCGGCTCGAAGACGCCTGTAGCGGTGGGGTGATCACCGCGGGGTTCCAGAACAGCCACGTCCACTTCACGGATGCCGCGTTCGCCGGAGCCGTCAGCCGTCCGCGCGACGAGCTTCAGCCACCGCTGACCGGGATGACCACGCGCTTTGGCTTCACGACGGTCGTCGATACCGGCTCCGACCCCGCGAACACCGAGGCCCTTCGCCAGCGCATCGAGCGAGGCGAGCTGCAGGGGCCGGCGATCCTCACCGTTGGCTCCCCGATGTATCCGCGGAACGGCATTCCCTTCTACCTGCGGGACCTGCCACCCGAGCTGCTGGCGCAGCTTCCGCAACCCGCGTCGGCGGAGGAGGCCCGCGCCGTCGTCCGCGCGAATGCCGAGGGCGGCGCGAAGGGGACCAAGCTGTTCGTCGCCACGCCCCAGGGAGGGGGGGAGATCCGGCGCATGGCGGAGGACGTCGCTCGCGCCGCGGCGGATGAAACCCACCAGCGAGGGGGTCTGGTCATGGTGCATCCCACCGACCCCGAAGGCGTGAGCGCGGCCGTGCAGGCTGGCGTCGACGTCGTCGTGCATACGACCATCGATTCACCGAAGACCGGGTGGAGCGAGGAGCTCGTCGGCCAGATGGTCGCGCGCCACGTCTCCCTGGTGCCGACGTTGCAGCTCTGGGGGTACGAGCTCGCCAAGGCGGACGTGCCCACGGACGTGCGCGACCGCCTCGTGGGGGGCGCCGAACGGCAGCTCGCGGCGTTCTCCAGCGCGGGTGGCCAGGTCCTGTTCGGCACCGACGTCGGTTACATGAGGGACCTGGATCCGACGCAGGAGTACGTCCTCATGGCCCACGCGGGGCTGACCCCGATGCAGATCCTCGCGTCGTTGACCACCGCCCCCGCTGCGCGCTGGAGCGCCTCCGAGCGCCGGGGCCGCATCAAGCCGGGCTTCGACGCCGACCTCGTGGTGCTCAACGGAGATCCCTCCACGGAGGTCCGGCGGTTCGCGGACGTGAAGTGCACGATTCGAACGGGCAAGGCGCTCTTCATCCGCGCTTCCGCCGAGTAGCGGATTGCCACGATGTCCTATCGAGCGGCGCCGCCCACACAGTGTGTCATTGCATCCAATGGTTGAGCGGATCCGGGGGTCGTAACAACCGGAAACATCATGCCGCGTATCCACCTCCCACGCGGCCCCGGGGACCGGGCGGTGGATCCGTTCCCGCCTCGTGTTTGGACAAGGTATTGATTCGGTGAGATAGCTGACACCAGTTCACCGTCGTCGCGCACTTCAGGAAGACGCCGCTCCGCATGAGGAGTCGGCGCCCGTCCGCGCGACACGAAGGAGCTGGCGCCAACATGACCTCCCCCTCTGATGACAAGCGCTCGCGGCTGGCCGAATTGCTGCGTGGGAAGACCCGTCCGTCGCTTCGCGTGGCCGCCTCGTCCGGGCAGGAACGGATGTGGCTCCAGGAGCGGCTGTCGCCCGGCAACGCGGCGCTCCACATGGCCGTCACCGTCCGCATCTCCGGACAGCTGGATCCCGTGGCGCTGTCCCGCGCCTTCCAGGCCGTCGTGGATCGCCACGATGCGCTTCGCACCACCTTCCCGGAGCACGAGGGCCGGCCGCTCCAACACGTCGCTCCGGACCTCAAGCTGTCCATCTCGGAAGTGGACCTGGGGAGCCTGCCCGAGCTGCTGCGTGAACCCGAGGCCTTGCGCCATGTGCGGGAAGACGTGCGCGTGCCGTTCGACCTGGAGCGGGGTCCGCTACTCCGCGCCGTGCGCTACCGGCTCTCCGCGGACGAACACCTGCTGCTCCTGACCGTCCACCACATCGTGTCCGATGGCTGGTCCATGGGCGTGCTGGTCCGCGAGGTGGCGGAGCTGTACCAGGCCTTCACCTCCGGCCAGACCCCTGCCCTGAGGCCACTGCCCCTGCAGTACGCGGACTTCGCCGCATGGCAGCGCCAGGGGGCGCAAGGCGACGCGCTCGACGCGCAGCTGGCGTACTGGCGCCAGCGGTTGGATCCGCATGCGGTGCTGGAGCTGCCCTCGGATCGGCCCCGGCTCGCGAGCCTGGACGTCCAGGGGGCTCGTCACTCCATCGTCCTGCCGCCCGCGCTCACCCAGGCGCTCAAGGAGCTGGGCCTGCGCGAGGGCCGCACGCTGTTCTCCGTGCTGCTCGCGGCCTTCAACGTCCTGCTCCAGCGCTACTCCGGTCAGGATGACCTCGCCGTCGGAACTCCCGTTGCCGGCCGCTCGCGCTCCGAGCTCGAAGGCCTCATCGGCCTCTTCGTCAACACGCTCGTCCTGCGCTCGGACCTGTCCGGGGATCCGTCCTTCCGCGAGCTGCTGGGCCAGGTGCATGACTCCGCCCTTGGCGCCTTCGCCCACCAGGACGTGCCGTTCGAGAAGCTGGTGGAGGTGCTCCAGCCTTCGCGCCGGCTGAATGTCTCACCGCTGTTCCAGGTGATGTTCGTCCTGCAGAACGCGCCCGTGGCCCTGCCTCCTGTTCCCGGCGTGCGCATGGAGGCACAGCCGGTGGATGTGGGCGCGGCCCGCTTCGACCTGACGCTGGTGGCGTCCGAAGAGGCTCGCGGCCTGCGCCTCATCGCCGAGTACCGCACGGCCCTCTTCGACGAGGCCACCGTCGCGCGCATGCTTGGACACCTGCGTTCGCTGCTCCAGGCCGTTGTCCTGGACGCCGGACAGCGTGTGTCCGCGCTGCCCCTCATGGACGAGGCCGAGCAGCTGCAGGTGCTGGTCGACTGGAACGACACACGCGTTGACCTTTCGCACGCGGCCACCCTGCCGGAGCTGATCCAGGCTCAGGTGGAGCGCACCCCGGATGCCGTGGCGCTCGCGTTCGAGGGCCGCGCGCTCACCTATCGGGAGCTGGATGCACGGGCCAATCAGCTGGCGCACGCCCTCATCGTGCGCGGCGTGGGGCCGGAGGTCCGCGTGGGCCTCCTGCTGGAGCGCTCGCTGGAGCTCGTCGTCGCCCTGCTCGCCACGCTGAAGGCCGGCGGCGCCTACGTCCCCTTCGACCCTGCCTACCCCGCCCAGCGCCTCGCCTGGATGCTGGAGGACGCGCGCCCTGCCGTGCTCCTGGCCCAGGAGCACCTGCTGTCGCGCCTGCCCGCCCATGACGCCCGCGTGCTGTGCCTGGACACGCAGTGGGACGACGTCGCTCTTCAGCCCCGGCACGCTCCTCCTCCTCGCGCCTCCGCCGACGGCCTCGCCTACGTCATCTTCACCTCCGGCTCCACCGGCAGGCCCAAGGGCGCCATGAATGCCCATGGCCCCGTCGTCAACCGCCTGCTGTGGATGCAGTCCGCCTACGCCCTGGGCCCCGCGGACGTCGTCCTTCAGAAGACTCCCTTCAGCTTCGACGTCTCCGTCTGGGAGTTCTTCTGGCCCCTCATGACGGGTGCGCGCCTCGTCCTCGCGAAACCCGGCGGGCACCAGGACCCGGCCTACCTCGCGCGCCTCGTCGCAGAGGCCGGTGTCACCACCCTTCACTTCGTTCCCTCCATGCTCCAGGTGTTTCTGGAGGAGCCGGCGCTGGAGTCCTGCACGTCCCTGCGCCGCGTGGTGTGCAGCGGAGAAGCCCTTCCCCTGGAACTCGCGGAGCGCTGCCTGCGGCGGCTGCCCTGGACCGGGCTTCACAACCTCTACGGCCCCACCGAGGCCGCCGTCGACGTCACCTTCCACCAGTGCCTGCCCGGCGAGTCCCGCCGCTCCGTTCCCATTGGCCGGCCCGTGGCCAATACCCAAATCCGTATCCTCGACGCGCACCTGCGGCCCGTCCCCGTGGGCGTCCCGGGCGAGCTCTTCATCGGCGGTGTGCAGGTGGGGCGCGGATACCTGGGCCGTCCGGAGCTGACGGCCGAGCGCTTCATCCCGGATGGCTTCAGCGACTCGCCTGGCTCGCGCCTGTACCGCACCGGCGACGTGGCCCGGTGGCTGCCGGACGGTGCTATCGAGTACGTCGGCCGTGCAGACTTCCAGGTGAAGGTGCGCGGCCTGCGCATCGAGTTGGGGGAGATTGAAGCCGCGCTGGAGCAGCACCCCGGCGTGCGTCAGTCCGTGGTGGTGGCTCGCGAGGACACCGCGGGTGACAAGCGACTGGTGGCCTACGTGGCCTGCCGCAGTGACGGGGCGTTGGACGTCCCCACGCTGCGATCGCGGCTGCACGAGAAGCTGCCCGAGTACATGGTGCCCTCCGCCTTCGTCCTGCTGGACTCCCTGCCCCTGACTCCCAGTGGCAAGGTGGACAGGAAGGCCCTGCCCGCGCCGGAGGCACCGGCCTCTACTTCCGAGTACATCGCCCCGCGCACGCCCACCGAGGAGAAGCTCGCGGCGCTCTGGGTGGAAGTCCTGCGCGTGCCCCGCGTGGGCGCCACCGACCACTTCTTCGAACTGGGTGGGCACTCGCTGCTGGCCACCCAGCTCGTCTCTCGCGTGCGCGCGGCCTTCGGCGTGGACCTGGCCCTGCGCACCGTCTTCGAGGCCCCGACAGTGGAGGCCCTCGCACGTCACCTGGATGCGGCCGGCACGGAGGAGCCAGCGTCCGGCTTGCCGCCTCTGGTTCCAGTGTCGCGCGGAGCCGCGCCGCTGCTGTCCTTCGCTCAGCAGCGGCTGTGGCTGATTGATCAACTGGAGCCCGGGACGGCCACCTACAACATGCCCGTGGCCTTGCGGTTGTCCGGGGCGCTCGATGTCGAATCCTTGCGACGCGGACTCGAAGCGCTGGTGCACCGGCACGAGTCGCTGCGCACCACGTTCCGCGACACGCCCGAGGGCCCCGTCCAGGCCATCGCGCCGCCCTCCGTCCTGACGTTGGACCTCACGGACCTGCGCTCCCTGCCCGCGGAGGAGCGCCAGTCCGAGGCTCGCCGCCGCGCCACCGCCGAGGCCCTTCTTCCCTTCGCGCTCACCACCGGACCGCTGCTGCGCGTGACACTCCTGGTGCTGGAAGAGCAGGAGCACCTGCTGCTCCTGACCGTCCACCACATCGTGTCCGACGGCTGGTCCCTGGGCGTGCTGGTCCGCGAGGTGGCGGAGCTGTACCGGGCGTTCGCGTCCGGCCAGGCCCCATCCCTGGCACCGCTGCGCTTGCAGTACGCGGACTACGCCGCCTGGCAGCGGCAGTGGATGCGAGGGGATGCGCTCGACGCGCAGCTGGCGTACTGGCGCCAGCGGTTGGATCCGCACGCGGTGCTGGAGCTGCCCTCGGATCGGCCTCGACTGGCGCAGCCCGACGGCCGGGGGGCTCGCTATGAGTTGCTGTTGCCCCTCCCCCTCGTCCAGCGCCTCAAGCTCGTGGCACTGCGTGAAGGCCGCACGCTGTTCTCCGTGCTGCTCGCGGCCTTCAACGTCCTGCTCCAGCGCTACTCCGGTCAGGATGACCTCGCCGTCGGCACTCCCGTTGCCGGCCGCTCGCGCTCCGAGCTCGAAGGCCTCATCGGCCTCTTCGTCAACACGCTCGTCCTGCGCTCGGACCTGTCCGGGGATCCGTCCTTCCGCGAGCTGCTGGGCCAGGTGCATGACTCCGCCCTTGGCGCCTTCGCCCACCAGGACGTGCCGTTCGAGAAGCTGGTGGAGGTGCTCCAGCCTTCGCGCTGGCTGAACGTCTCACCGCTGTTCCAGGTGATGTTCGTCCTGCAGAACGCGCCGCTGTCGCTCGTTCCGCTTCCCGGCCTGCGCATGGACACGTTGCCGGTGCACGGGGGCGTGTCGCGCTTCGACCTGACGCTGGTGGCGTCCGAAGACGCTCGTGGCCTGCGGCTCTCCGCCGAGTACCGCACGGCCCTCTTCGACGAGGCCACCGTCGCCCGCATGCTCGGACACCTGCGCGTGCTGCTCCAGGCCGTCGTCCGAGACGTGCGGCAGCCCCTGTCCGCGCTGCCCCTCATGGACGAGGCCGAGCAGCGCCAGCTGCTCATCGACTGGAACGACACGCGGTCGCCCTTTCCCCACGAGACCTCCATCCACCAGCGCTTCGCGGACCAGGCTCGCGAAAGGCCGGACGCGCTGGCCGTCCTCTTCGGTGACGACGCCCTCACCTACCGGCAACTGGACGAGCGCGCCAACCAACTCGCCCACGCGCTCATCGGCCTGGGCGTGCGTCCGGGCACTCCCGTGGCCCTGGGCCTGGGTCGCTCGCTCGACCTCATCGTCGCCATCCTCGGCGTCCTCAAGGCCGGCGCCGCCTACGTCCCGTTGGAGATGAGCTATCCCCACGAGCGCCTCGCCATGCTCCTGGAAGACTCCGGCGCTCCCGTGCTGGTGACTCGCTCCGACTGGGAGCAGAGCCTCCCGTCCTTCTTCGGCGCCTCCCTGCTGATGGACGATGACGCCGCGCTCCTCGCGCGCAAGCCCACGCACGCGCCCGCGGTGCCTGCGTCCGCGGACAGCCTCGCCTACGTCATGTTCACCTCCGGCTCCACCGGACGGCCCAAGGGCGTCATGGTGCCCCACCGCGGCGTCATGCGGCTGGTGTGCGGCGCGTCCTACTTCCGCTTCGGCCCGGAGCACCGCTACTCCCAGCTCGCGCCCACTGCCTTCGACGCCTCCACGATGGAAATCTGGAGCGCCCTGCTTCACGGCGCCCAGCTGGTGCTCGCGCCGCCGCATTCGCTCTCGCTGGAGGAGCTCGCGGCCTTCTTCCGCCGTCACGCCCCCACGAGCGTCGTCCTCACCACCGCCCTCTTCGAGCAGATGGCCCTCCACCAGGGAGACACCCTCGCGCGTGTCTCCCAGCTCATGATCGGTGGCGACGTGATGCCCGCCGAGCGCGCCCGTCAGCACCTGGCGAAGCTCGCTCCCGGCTCCGTCCTCATCAACGGCTACGGCCCCACCGAGAACACCACCGCCTCCACCGCCCACATCATGGGCCCGGCGTCACCCGTCGGGCATGCGGTGCCCATCGGCAAGCCCATCGGCCAGTCCACCGTATACGTGCTGGATATCCACCAGCGGCCCGTGCCCGTGGGCGTGGCCGGTGAACTCTTCGTCGGAGGCGCTGGCCTCGCGTGGGGCTACCTGCGCCGGCCTGACCTCACCGCCGAGAGCTTCATTCCGAACGCCTTCACCTCTTCGCCCGGCGAACGCCTCTACCGCACGGGTGACAGGGCCCGCTGGCGCGCGGACGGCTCGCTGGAGTTCCTGGGCCGCACCGACTTCCAGGTGAAGGTGCGTGGCTTCCGCATCGAGCCCGGCGAAGTGGAGTCCGCGCTGCAACGGCTGCCCGGTGTCGCGGAGACGCTCGTGATGGCCCGCGAGGACGTGCCCGGCGACAAGCGCCTGGTCGCCTACGTCGCCATTCCATCAGAGAGCGGTGGCCCCGTGCTGGACGCCGCGGCGCTGCGGGCACACCTCCAGCAGCAACTGCCCGGTCACATGGTGCCGACCGCCTTCGTCGTGATGGAGGCCCTGCCGCTCACCCCCAACGGCAAGGTCGACCGGGCGGCCCTCCCCGTCCCCACCGTGGCCGCGTTGGAGCGGGGACGGTACGTGCCCCCAACGACCCCCACCGAGCAGAAGCTCGCGGCCCTCTGGCTCGAGGTGCTCCGCGTCGAGCGGATCGGCGCGGAGGACGATTTCTTCGAAGTGGGTGGGCACTCGCTGCTGGCCACCCAGGTCGTCTCGCGCGTGCTCGGGACTTTCGGCGTGGAGTTGCCGCTGCGCACGTTCTTCGAGGCGCCCACCCTGGCGGGGCTCGCCCGGCGCATCGACGAGGCCGGGCCGAGGGCTCCGGTGGCGGAGGGACCTGCGTTGACGCCGGTGCCTCGCACGGAGGACCTGCCGCTGTCCTTCGCGCAGCAGCGGCTGTGGCTGATTGAGCAGCTGGAGCCCGGAAGCCTCGCCTACAACATCCCCACCGCCTTGCGGATGCAGGGGACCGTCGACGTCGCCGCGCTGGAGCAGGCCTTCCGCGCCCTCATCGACCGGCATGAGCCCCTCCGCACCACCTTCGCGCCGCGTCAGCCCGAGCCCGTCCAGGTCATCCACACGACCGTCGACTTCTCCCTGCCCGTGGTGGAGCTGAGCGCCTTGGGGGAGGTGGCGCTGGAGGAGTCGCGGCGACTGGCATCCGCCGAGGCCGTGCGTCCGTTCGACCTCACTCGAGGACCGCTGCTCCGCGCCCAGTTGCTGAGGCTCGCGCCCACCGAGCACGTGCTGCTCTTGACGATGCACCACATCGTCTCCGACGGCTGGTCCATGGGCGTGCTCGTGCGCGAGCTCGTCGCCTTCTACGAGGCGTTCCGCGAGGGGCGTTCGCCGTCCGTGGACCCGCTGCCCGTGCAGTACGCGGACTACGCGGTGTGGCAGCGCTCGTGGCTGCAAGGCGAGGTGCTCGAGGCGCAACTGGGCTACTGGAAGCAGCAGCTCTCCGGCGCGCCTGCCTTGCTGGAGCTGCCCACCGACAAGCCGCGTCCCGCCGTGCAGTCCCAGCGCGGTGCATCCCTGCCTGTCCACCTGCCCTTGTCCCAGACGCTCACGGACTTCT